>JAIXVM010000064.1 GCA_027482995.1 Hyphomonadaceae bacterium
CACACCGCCATGTGGATATCGTGGCCGCACGCGTGCATCACCGGGCTTTCAACGCCGGTCCAGGTTTCCGATAGAACCTTGGAAGCAAAAGGGAAACTTGTGTTCTCGGGGACGGGTAGCGCATCCATGTCGGCCCGGATCAGGACGACCGGGCCGGGGCCGTTCTCGAACACGCCGACGACGCCGTAGCCGCCGACGCCTTCGCGCACCTCGCCGTGATCCTTCGTCGATTTCTCTTTCACCCAGGCATCGCCCAGGCCTTCGGTGACCGTGAAGCCGAGGGCTTTGAGCTCGCCCGCGAGCAGGGCGGCGGTCTTGGCTTCCTTGAACGACAGCTCCGGCGCGGCGTGCAGTTGCTGGTAGAGGGTGACGAGTTCGGCGTCGGCCGTGCGCAGCGGGCCTTCCGGCATGCCGGCGATCGAGGCGACCGCCGCGTCGCCGCCGCCGTCGGCCGGGGCTGCGGGGCCGACGCCCGTTTGCGGATCACATGCCGCCAGCAGCAACATGCTGCCCGCCATCAACGCTGCCTTGAAGGATGTTTTCATCGCCCGTTCCCCGTCCATAACCCGTCCATAAAAGACTCCATAAGTCCGCCCGACTTATGGACTGTTTCGCGCTGAGCCTAACGAGGTGGGGGTGGGGTGGGAAGAGCCTTAGGCGGCTTCTTTCTCCCCGTCCTTCTCCCGCCCGAGGATCGCGGTGACGGTCATGTCCGCCGTAACGTTGCCGACGGTGCGGAAGATGTCGGGGATGACTTCGACGGCGAGGAGCAGGGGCAAGAGGTCTATCGGGGCGCCGAGGGCGAAGCAGATCGGAGCCACCGAGACGAAGAAGCTGACCTGGCCCGGCAGGCCGACAGAGGAGATCGACACCGCGAAGGCGACGAGGCCAGCGGCGATCATCTGCGGCAGCGTCGGCTCGATGCCGGAGACGTGGCAGATGAACAGGACGACGGCGAGATTGGCGACGGGGCTGGTCAGGCGGAACACCGCGACGGCGAGCGGCAGTACGAGGCCCGCGACGTGTTCCGATACGCCAAGCGATTTGCGCGCGATCTCGACCATCACGGGCAGGGTGCCGAGCGAGGACTGCGTGGAGAAGGCAACGACCTGCGCCGGAGCAATCGCGCGCGCAAAGCGCAGGGGGCCGGCGCCGCCGAACAGGGCGGCGAGCGGATAGCAGATGAGTACGACGGCGATACAGCTGGCCGACACCAGCACGATGTAATGGAACAGCGCGCCGGTGGAGCCGAGGCCGCTGCGCAGGCCGAGCGTCAGGGCGAGGGCGAAGACGCCAAGCGGTGCGGCGAGCAGCACCCATTTGACGATGATGATCATCGCGTTCGCAACGGCCTCGAACGCCTGCACGAGAAACGCGCGCTGCGCGGCGGGCAGTTGCGTGACGGCGAAGGCGAAGAAGAGCGCGAAGATGACGAGCGGCAGCACGGCGTTGCTTGCGGCGGCCGCTACGGGGTTCGACGGCGCGAGCGACTTCAGCCAGGCGCCGAACTCGATCGCCTGCGGCGCGGGCACCTCGGCGCCGGTTGCGCCCGCGACGAGAAGGTGCGCGCTGGCGGGATCCACCGGCAAGGCAGTCAGTGCGCCGCCGACGCCGAGGAAGGTGAGCACGATGGAGGCGGCGAGCAGCACGGTGAACAAGATGAGTGCCCGCGCCGTCAGCTTGCCGGCCGACATCGCGTTCGACACCGCCGCCACGCCGACCACCAGCAGGGCGAAGACGAGCGGGATCACTGTCATCTGCAGGAAGCCGAGCCAGAGCGAGCCGATCGCTTCGGAGGACGACGCCAGCCAGCCGGGCACAGCGCCGCCATGGTTGAGAGCGGCGCCAAGGCCGAGGCCGAGCGCGAGGGCAATCAGTACCCGGACGGCCAGTGAATTCAGTATGGTCAAACGCGCGCTCCCTCAGGTTTCCACGTTCTGAGCATTGCTGGCGGAAAGGCGCAAGCGGGCCCACCCGTTTCGAAGGCGTTTGCCCGCTCCGCGAACGGGAAGTCGGCAACACAGATCGGCTCTTGCGGGGCTGGCGAGATTCATTGTTTCCTCTATCGTTGAGTGAACGGTGGGAGGTGGTGGACCATGGCGCGGCTGGCAGGAATACTGGGATCATTGGTTTGCGCGGCTTTGCTGGCGGGGCCGTCTCTCGCGCAAACAGGACCCATGGCGCCAGGCGCTGAGCTGCTGCCCGCTGACCTCCGCCATTGGGCTGAAACGCCTTTGGTGCTGACGCCTGCGGCCACGCCGACCCAATGCCTCGACATGAGCGACAAGGATGATGTGGCGCAAACAGTGCAGATGTGGACCTGCACAGCGCGCTGGAACCAGAAAGTCTGGGTCGAGCCCATCGCGGGCGGCAATGGGGACCAGTTCCGGATCCGGATCGGTCAGCTCGCCTGCCTGCTCGACAGCGGCCGGCCGGGTGCGCGGGCAACGATGGGCATCTGCAATGATGCGCCCGCCGCCGAGCCGTGGACCGCCCGCGAAGGGCTGCTCGTCGGCGCGAGCGGGCTTTGCCTCGACGCCCAAAACGCAGCGGACGGCGCGCCGGTGGTGGCCGCAACCTGCAACGCTGGCAGCGCGAGCCAGCAATGGCGGCTTGAAGCGATGCGCACGGCGCTCAACCGGCTGCCTCCGGACAGATGGGATCCGAGCGGTTTCGGTGAGTACTACTACTCTGGTTACCTTCCCGACATGGTCGAAGAATTCCGCCCTCGCTTCTCGCCGCGCAAGCTGACGTCAGCGGAAAAAGCCGAAATCAAGTCGCTGACCGCGCCGTGGCGCAAACTGGACGCACTCGATCAGCTTCTCAATAGCTACTTCGGTGCGAAGAGAACGCCGGTCCTCATTCCCTGGAGCACCTTGCTCAGGCTCAGCGAATTGGGGGAAAGCGGCGACAAGGATGCCATGCGCGCGGCGATGGAGATGTTCGCGCTGATCCGGGACACCAACTGGTCAGACACGTTCGAGGGCTGGGACGAGACAGCCTTTCCGTATGCGGATGATTCCCGGCTAGCCTACAACGTGGCCGACCGGCTAGCGAATATTTGGGCGGCACACTATTGGCAGAAGCATGGACCGGACCGGCTGGCCGCCCGCGCCTTCACGAATTGCCATTACGGCGCCAACGACAACTGCATGGGCTACAAGGCGACGCTCGCGTATCCGAAACCGACCGGTAACGCGAACGATTGGATGATGAAAGGCGACTCGAAGTTCGCCTTCACAGTCAATGAACTCACCTTTCACCCGGCGGCCGGGACGTATGCCGAGCGCCAGAAGAAGTTCGTCAGTATCCTAGACGCCACAGCCTTCACGAGCTTGTCCGACTTTAACGACTTCGGAGCCGAGCAACGCGCGGTGCAGGCCGTCTATGCCGCTCAAACCGGGCAGCTCGCCCTGTGGGACAATGTTCGGCTGAACAGTACGTTCGCAAGCCCGATGTTCGGTTCTCAACAAGAAGCCCACATGCGCACGGTCCTGAAAGCCCGGGCCGACGCAGCCGACTGGCGCACGCGGTTTGAAACCTTCATGGCATCAGACAGCGATAGCGGCATCTGGTCGATCCAGCAGGGGCTGCTCACCGCCAGCGAAGCGGACATGCTGCGCTTCGCCGAGAAGCATGTCGTGATGGACGAGGCACTTTCCGAACGCCTGTGTGGAAGCGGGCGCGAGTTCACACCGGCTTGCCAGAGATCGCGGGCGGGCATTGCGGCGCGGCGGGCAGAGTACGACGCCGCCATCGCAGAAGCACGTGTGAAGTTTGCGGCTGAAGAAGCTGCGAGGTTCGCTGAGCAAGAGGCCCAGGCACAGGCGCAGGCCGAGCGCGACCGGCAGACCTTCGCCAATGCGCGCAAGCCCGATTTCTGGGATCAGCTGGCCGGTCTCGCCGAAGGCTTTGCGGCCGCTGCCGAAGCGGGAAACGAGCAGGTGACCGTGCGCAACTATGACAGCGCCGGCAATTATCTCGGCTCGGAAACCATGACCCGTGCGCGGGCAGCGGGCCTCGGCGCGCAGACCCCGAACTGACGGGCGGGCGAGATGGCCGCCTACTTCCGCCCGCGTTTCAGGTCTTCGCCGAGGCGGGCATCGGCGGGCTCGCCCGTGATACGGTGGCGGTAGACCTGGATGTTCTCGAGCACGCGCTGGATGTAATTGCGCGTCTCGGAGAAGGGCACGAATTCCACCCAGTCGATCGGGTCGATCTGGCCCGTGCGCGGATCGCCGTAATCGCGCACCCACTGGCTGGGGCGGGACGGGCCGGCATTGTAGGCGGCGGCGGTCATGATGTAGCTGCCGCCGAACTGGCTGAGCAGCGTGTCGAGGTGCAGGCCGCCGAGCGTCATGTTGTAGGCGGGGTCATCCGTCAGCCAGGACTGCTGGTACGGCATGCCGCGCAGACGGGCCTCCGCCTTGGCTGTGGCCGGCATGAACTGCATCAGGCCGCGCGCGCCGACGCGGCTGGTGGCCTTGGGATTGAACTCGCTTTCCTGGCGCGTGATGGCGAGCACGAAGGCGCGCTCGACATTCGGCTTGCGGGAAATCGCCGGGCTGAGCACCGGGTAGGCGGCGCCGGGGGCAACGATGCCTTTCTGGAGGCCCGCCTTGCCGACGCGCACACCGACATCCGGTGACGTATAGGCACTCGTCAGTGCCGAGAGCATTTCGTAATCGACCGGCAGGGTGAGCTGGTCGTCAAGGAAGAAGGCAAAGTTCCGGAAGCTCTCCGTCTCGCCGGCGGCGCCGAGGAGGCGCATGGCCTGCACGACGGGCATCGCGTTGAACCGGGCCTGATCCTCCGCCGTCGGAACAGGCGGCGCGCCGAGATTGATCGCCTTGTCACCCGTGCGCTCGGAGGCGAGCTGGCCGTAATAGGTGAACTTGTGGGTGGCGGCGGCGCTATAGGCGGTGGCGGCCTGCTCGGTCTGGCCGAGCGCGTCGCGGGCACGCCCGGTCCAGTAATAGCCGCGCGCGACGCTGACCGGGCTTGAGACGCCGGCCGTGAAGGTTTCGAAATGGCCGAGGCCGCGGGTCGCGTCGCCATTGAGGCGGAGCGCGATCCATCCGGCCAGCCATTCGGCGTCGGCAAAGTCGGCCCCGCTGCTCATGCCGTGCGGCGCGGCGAGCTGGTAGGCGACGTTGTAGTTGCGCAGTTTCATCTCGTCGCGGATGACGATGGCGCGCTCGTCCCAGAGCTTGCCGCGCCCGGCGGCGGGCACATCCTTGCCGTCGATCTTGCGCAGCAGGTCTGATCCGCCCTCGACCTTCTTCTGGCGGCGCCATTTGGCGCGCTCATACAGAAGCCCCGGGTGAGCTTGCAGGTGCGCCGGCACGGCGGTGATGAGCGCATCGACATTCTTGGCGCGCCGCGAGACGCCGATGCGGGCATCAACGAGCTTGCGATAGTCTGCCGCCAGTTGCGGCTTCAGGTTTTCGGCGAGGCTCGTCTGGCCGCTCCAGAGCAGGAGATCGACCCGGGCGCGGTGGTCATCCTGGCTGAGGGTCTGGCCATACCGTGCCAGCACAGTCCGCTGCAGCTCGCCGTCCAGCGAGTGGTTGCGCCAGACGTCCTTGATGACGGTGTCGGAGCGGGCCCGGTCGCCGCTGTCGCGCAGGGCGTTGGCGAGGGCGACCTTGCCGGCGCCGGTCTGCGGCCCGGACTTGTCGAGCCAGGCGACGCGCGCCTTGGCGTCCAGCGCGGACATCTCGATAATCTCTTCGGCGCGCTGGCGCATCTTGGAGGTTTGCGGCCAGCCCTCCAGCAAGGTCAGGGCGAGGTCGAGTTCGTCGAAGCTCATGCCGGGCACGCCTTCGCTGGCGCGCATCCACATGATCAGGTTTTTCAGGGCCGGATCCGGCGCGGCGTATTGGAGGGCCGACAACTCCGCCCACTGGCCCGTATTGGCGGCCGAGATCGCGCGGCGCAGGTACAGGACGTTGCCGGAGCTGGGGGCGAGGACGGGGCCGATCGCCGGCAGGGCCGGGGCGGGCGAAACGGCGGGTACGCCCGGTTGCACGGCAGGCTGGGTGACGGGCGTGGCGACCGGAAGGACCGGGGCGGCCGCGGGGGCAGGCTGGACCGGCAGCGGCTGAACGGCGCCCGGCTTCAGGCTGGGTGTGTCGGGCGTGCCGGGTATGGCGCTGCCGGACAGAAGCGCCGCGAGCGACACAAAAACTACGAAATTCCGGGTCAGTGTCATGGCCGCCTATGTTTATTTCCGTGCCGAAGCGTGACAATCCAAGCTCAGCAGCCTAGCACGCCTTTCCCACAATTTCCTGAAACCTATTCCCGAAAAACTGGCAAGAATAAGATGTTCTCTGGTTCCATTCCCGCGCTTGTGACGCCGTTCCGGAACGGAGCTGTGGATAAAAAGGCATTTGCCGAGCTCGTCGAGCGCCAGATTGCCGGCGGGTCGGCCGCGCTGGTGCCTGTGGGTACGACAGGTGAGACCTCCACACTGTCGACCGAGGAGCACAAGGCGGTCGTATCACTTTGCGTTGAAGTGGCGGCCGGAAGGGTGCCGGTGATCGCGGGCGCAGGCTCGAACGCGACCGACGAAGCGATCGATCTTGTGCGCCATGCCAAGGCGGTGGGCGCGGATGCGGCGCTGGTCGTCTGCCCCTATTACACCAACCCGAATCAGGCGGGCCTGTTCGCGCACTTCAAGGCAATCAATGACGCCGTGGCGCTGCCCATCTTCCTCTACAATGTGCCGGGTCGCACGATTGTCGATCTGATGCCACCGACGGTCGCTGCCCTCGCCGCGTTGCCGAACATCATCGGCATCAAGGATGCGAGCGACGAGATGGAGCGCGTGGCGCTGCACCGGCACCTGATCGGGCACAACAATGGTGAGCACGAGCAGTTCATCCAGCTCTCGGGCGAGGATTCGAGCGCGCTGGGTCACCGCGCCATGGGCGGGGCGGGCTGTATCTCGGTGACCGCGAACGTGCTGCCGGAGGCCTGCGCCGCGATGCACGCCGCGTTCGATGACGGCGACCTCGAGACCGCCCGGGCGATCAACCAGCGCCTCGTGCTTTTGCACCGCGCGATGTTTTCTTCGCCCTCGCCGGGGCCGGCGAAGTATGCGCTGTCGCGAATGGGTCTGTGTACGGAGGAAGTACGCCTGCCGATCACGCCGCCGGACGCCGAGGCGCGCGCGCAGATCGACGCGGCGCTGCGCCATGCCGGCGTGAATATCTGACACCATGGCCACCAAGCCGAAGGTTCCTGCCGTCAAAGGCCGCACAGACGGGATGGTCGCCGAGAACCGGCGCTCCCGCCGCGAGTATTCTGTGGAGGATACGCTCGAGGCGGGCGTCATGCTGGTCGGCTCGGAAGTGAAATCCCTGCGCGATGGCAAGGCGAACATCGCTGAGGCGTACGCGTCGGTCGAGCAGGGCGAACTCTGGCTGATCAATGCCGAGATCCAGACCTATGGCGGCGCGAACCGCTTCAACCACGAGCCGCGCCGCAAACGGAAACTGCTGGTGTCGAAGCGCCAGCTCATGAAGCTGTCGCAGGAAGTGGAACGGGCCGGGCGCACGATCGTGCCGCTGAAGCTCTACTTCAACGACAAGGGCCGCGCGAAACTGCTGATCGGCGTCGCCACCGGCCGCAAGGCGCATGACAAGCGCGAGAACGAAGCCAAGCGCGACTGGGCGCGGGACAAAGCGCGGATCATGAAGGGCGGCTAGGACAAATTCCGCTCAAGTGGGCACCGGTTGAGCGCCAGAATTTGCGACCAATCTAAAGCCCCATATCAAACACCATCTTCATCGCGCCATCGACGCGGCGGTCAAAGATGTCATAGGCGTGCTTTCCGTCCGAGAGCGGAAGGGTGTGGCTGATATAGCGCTCCGGCTTGATGCGGCCGGACTGGACGAGCGGGATCAGCTCCGACCATTCCTGCGGCACCGAACATGTCCCGATTCGGAAGGTCAGGCCCATGCCAAAGGCTTTCGACATCGGGAAGTCGAAGCTGCGATCCTGATTGACGCCCACCACCGAGACAGTGGCGCGCCGGCCGGCGAGGCCAAGCGAGGCCCGGATGGTGGCCGAGTGGCCGACCGCTTCGATCACGCTGTCGCACATCCGGCCCTTGGTGGCCTCGCTGATGTATTCGCGCGCGGTGGCCGGGTCCGGCGTCTCCATGCCGAAGGCGCGGCCCATCGCGCGGCGGCCTTCCACGAGGTCGATGCCGAACACGCGCGAAGCGCCCATGATGAACGCCGCTTCGGCGGCAAGCAGTCCGATCGGGCCGAGGCCGACGACGGCCACCGTGGCGCCGCGCTGGATGTCGGCATTGCGTGCGCCGAACCAGGCGGTGGCGAGCGCGTCGGTCATCATGAGCGCCTGATCGGCCGTGATGCCATCCGGGATTTTCTGCGCATTGAAATCGGCCGCGGGTACACGGACAAATTCGGCTTGGCAGCCCTGCAGCTTGGCGGAGAGGCCGTAGCAGCCGGCGGCATTGTTCTCACACCGGTTGACGATGCCGGCGAGACAGGACCGGCACTGGCCGCAGCCGACCGCCGCCGAGATCATCACCTTGTCGCCCGTCTTCAACTGGCGCACGCCGCGCCCCGCCTCGACCACTTCGCCGACCGCCTCGTGGCCGACGCAGTAGCCGGTATCCTCGGAGAAGGTTTCGCCATGATAGATGTGCAGGTCGCTGCCGCAGATGGCGCACTTGTCGACCTTGATGATCGCGTCGCGGTCATCGTGGAGTTCGGGGTCCTTCATCGACTCGTAAGCGATGTCGCGGGGGCCGCGGTAAACAAGGGCTTTCATAGCGGCGTGTCCTTTGTGCGGAGGGTCAATTGATCCAGCGATTGGCGCGTTCGAGCAGGCCGATCGTGCTGGCATGGAGCTGGTCGCCGGTGGCTTTCGGCGCCTTGCCGGCGCAGGCGCGCGCATAGGTGCCTTCCAGGATGATGCCGAGCTTGTAGCAGGCGAGCACGCCGTACCAGTGGATTTGCGCGAGATCGCGCGTGGTCTGCTTTGCGTAATGTGCGACGAGTTCGTCCGCAGACGGAAAGCCTTCCCAGGGCGTGACCGTGACGGCGCTGCCCTCGCTCTCCGGCCATGTGGCCAGCAGCCAGCCGAGATCGAGCAGCGGATCGCCGATGGTGGTGAGTTCCCAGTCGACGATGGCGGCAAGGCGCGGCGCGTCGAACCGGTACATGACATTCGCGAGGTGGTAGTCGCCGTGGATTATGCCGGGCTGGAAGGTCCGTGGGCGGTGTTCCTCAAGCCATCGGCTGACGCCGCCGATATCGGGCAGGTCTTTCAGACCGTCCCATTCTGGAAATTCGGCATAGGATTCGAGTTGCGCTTTCCAGCGGCTCACCTGGCGTTCGAGGTAGTTGTCTGGCTTGCCGAGGCCGGTGAGGCCGAGCGCGATGTAATCGAGCGCGCCGAGCGCGGCGATGCCATCGACGAGGGAGAGGCCCATCTGATGCCGCAACTCCGGGGACGAGCGAAACGGCTCCGGCAGGCCCGTGGCGGGGTTGAAGCCGTCGATCGGCTCCATCAGGTAGAAGGCAGCGCCGAGTATGGTCTCATCGGGGCAAGCCGCGATCAGTTCCGGATGCGGAACATTTGTGCCCTTGAGGGCAGCGAGGACGCGGGCCTCGCGCCGCATGGTCTCGTTGGAATTGGCGCGGAGCACTGGAGGGGGGCGGCGCAGAACATAGGTCTGCCCTGCGCGCGAAAACTTCAGGAGAATGTTTTGCGTCCCGCCGGCGAGGCGCTGTGCGTCCTCGATCGGCCCGGCGCCCAGTCCCTGAGCGTCCATCCAGTTGGCGAGAACGGCAAGATCAACGAGCGTTTCCATGTCATCAGAGTGACGAATGCAGACGCTTTAGCCAAGGGCTTCCTTCGCGGCAGCGAACACGTCTTCGAACATCGCCGCAGTCAGGCGCCCCGTGTTCGTATTGTAGCGCGAGCAGTGATAGCTGGAGAGCAGGGTAACCGGCCGTCCGTTCACGGAGACATCGTAGCGCGCGGCGTGTCCGAAGGGGTGAGGCCCGGGTTTCACACCCAAAGCGCGCAGCGTGGAATCATGGCTGATCTTGCCGAGGCAAAGGATCACCTTCAGCTTGGGCAGCGACGCAATGCGCGCCGTCAGGAACGGACGGCAGGTGTTGATTTCCTCACCGACGGGTTTGTTCTCCGGCGGCACGCAGCGCACGGCGTTGGTGATCATTGCGCCCGGCAGTTTCAACCCGTCGCCCGGATCGGCGGCGTAAGTACCTTGCGAGAAGCCGAACTTGTCCAGCGTCGCGTAAAGCAGGTCGCCTGCCCAATCGCCCGTGAACGGACGGCCCGTGCGGTTTGCTCCCGTGACACCCGGCGCGAGGCCGACGATCAGCAGCTTCGCTCCTGCATCGCCGAAGCTTGGCACCGCGCCGTTGAACCAGGTGGGCTCCTTCGCGCGCACGGCTTCGCGGTACGCCACGAGGCGCGGGCAAAGCGGGCAGTCGCGCGGGGCTTCGGCCGGTATCATATATCGTCCTTTCTAAGCCCCTTCTCCCTTGGGGGAGAAGGGGTTGGGGATGAGGCGGCGAAGTCAACCAGTGCCCTAACTCATCTCCCCGCGAGCGGAGAGAGGGGGCTTCAGGGTTCAATACCCATCCGCGCTGCCGTCTTTGCGCATTTCGGTCGCGGCGATCCACGTGCCATTGTCGAAGTCGCGCATGATGGCCTGGTAGCCGCCATAGTTGGCTTCGCAGCATTCGACCGCGTAGCCGCGCGCCTGCAATTCGGCCGTCGCATCCGCGAGGCCGCGTTCCAGCATCACCTTGCCGGTGCCAACATCGCACGGATCGCTGAGCCGGTTCGTCGGCTCGCAGCCGCCATCATGTTCCCAGCGCGCCGCGTCGCCGGCTTCCTGCAGGCCCATGCCGAAGTCGACAAGGTTGGTGATGATCTGCACATGGCCCTGCGGCTGAAGCGCGCCGCCCATCAGGCCGAAGGCGAGCCAGGGCTCGTAGGGGCACGCGAGTTCCGGCGCCGTCGCACGCACCTGGCAGCTGGGATAATCCTTCTTCATCGCGAAGGCCGGGATGATCGTCTGGAACGGGCGCTTGCCGGGGGCATAGACGTTGGGGTGGTTGGGGTCGAGGCTGAAGAGTTCGCCGCGGTCCTGGAACATGAAGCCGAGATTGTCCGGGACGAGACCGGAGCCCATGCCGCGGTAGTTGGACTGGATCAGCGAGACCATCATGCCGTCCTTGTCGGCAACGGTCAGGTAGGTCGTGTCGCCGTCGCGCAGAACGGCATCGGTGATCTCCGTGCCCGGAGCAACGGACGGGGCGGCTTTCTTTACGTCGATGCTCTCTGCCCGTCCGGCATTGTAGCCCGGCGCGACGAATATGGAGGGGTCGAGGCCCGACACGGCGGGGTCCGAATATCCGATGGCCCGGTCCGCGAAGGCGAGGCGCTTGGCTTCGATCATCGCGGTCAGTGCATCGGCCGAGCCAAAGCCCATCGATTTCAGATCGAAGCGTTCCAGCATCTGCAACATCTGCAGCGCCGCGATGCCTTGCGTGTTAGGGCCTAGTTCGCAGACGGCCACTTCCTGACGGTATTCGACACAGACCGGCTCGATCCACTCGCCGGTGTGCGCGTTGAAATCGTCATAGTCGAGCTTGCCGCCAATCCGGCCGAGATAGGCGGCCATGTTCTTCGCCATGACGCCCTTGTAGAATTCGTTGCGGCCTTTCTTGCCAATCGTCTCCAGCGTCTTGGCCAGGTCCGGGTTGCGGAACAGCGATCCGGCCACCGGGGCGGGGCTGAAATAGAGTTTCTTGGCGTTGTCGAACTCTTCGAGTTCACCGCGCGCGAAAGCTGGCTCGAAGCGCAGCGGTCCGCGCGACCAGTACCAGGCGATCATCTCCGGGATCGGCGCGCCTTCGCGGGCATAACGCACGGCCGGGGCGAGATTGTCCGCCATCGGACGTTTGCCGAACTTGCCGTGCAGCGCAAACCAGCCATCGACAGCGCCGGGCACGGTGACGGTGATCGCGCCGAACGAGGGCAGCTTCTTGCCGTCCGCGTATTTGTCTGCCTTCGCCTGCGCGTCAGCGAGGGTGCCATCCTTCGGTGCGCGGCCGGAGCCGTTATAGCCGTAGAGCTTTTGCGTCTTCGGATCCCAGACGATGGCGAAGAGGTCGCCGCCGATGCCGTTGCCGGTCGGCTCGACGAGGCCGAGCATGGCGTTGGCCGCAATCGCGGCATCCACCGCCGAGCCGCCAGCCTTCAGCACATCCAGCGCAGTCTGCGTCGCGAGCGGGTGGGCCGTGGCGGCCGCGCCGTTCGGAGCAACCACGGCGGAGCGCGACGCGATCGGACGGCCGGCTTCCGGGCGCTGGCCGATCTTCGGATAGGCGTCGTTCTCGAGCACCGGACCGGGCATGAGCACGGCGTTGCGGTCAGCTGGAATGCCGATGGCGGGTTGATCCAGGCGCGCAGGTTCGACCAGCGCGCAGCCGGCCAGCGCCAGGGCGGCGAGGCTGCCCGCAAAAAGATGCCGCATCACTCTGATCCTTCGCGCTTGCTGGCCCGTCTTGGGAAATAATGGCTCGCGAGCCGCGTCGCGATCCGCTGCCCGGCGACGGCAAACCCGGCCTCGGCATTCACGGCGGCGCCGTCGCATGATTCGTAATCCTCGCTGACGCGGGAAAAGGCGTCGTTGAACTCCTGCACCATCGAGGAGCGCAGGGCGCCCGGCTCCGGCGCCTCATAGGCCAGCATGTTCGCCATGTAGCGGCGCCAGTACTGGTCATCCTTGCCATTGCAGCGCACCCGGATCGCATGGGCGGAGCCCAGCAGGCGCGCCAGTTCGGCAGCGTCACGGAAATAATCGGGCCCGCGCGTCGGCAAGCCGGACTGCGCAGAGCTTGTGCCGGCCATCAAGGCAAGGCTAATCACGATGGCATGAAAACGTGTCTTCTTCATGCGCGGACTTTCGCGCGCCTTCGCCCGCGGCTCAAGGGGCTCGACGCCGCTGTTCGCTTTGTCACCATCGATGATGCCGGAAAGGCGCACGATGGCTGGACCAGCACGGCGCTGGCCGATTTGCCCCCGTTGGACATGGCTTTCGGCAGTTCGGACGCCTTCTTTGCCCCGTCCGTGCGCGAATTCATGACCGGACTGCTGAAAAGCCCCTCGCTCGACTGGTTCCAGTCAGCCGCCGCCGGCATCGAGAATCCCGCCCTCGTGATGATCGGCCAGAAGGTCAAACACTACACAACGAATCACACCCAGGCCGAATCAATGGCGGAATGGGCCCTCTGGCAGGCGCTGGATTTCCTGCGCGCCGGCCCCGCTCACCGCGCCCAGCAAGCTGCCGGCCAATGGCAGCGGGTGAAAGCGCGCGAGATTCGCGGCTCGCGCTGGCTGGTGGTCGGCTATGGCTCGATCGGCGAGGCGGTCGGTCGCCGTGTGACCGCGCTGGGCGGCGAGGTGACCGGCATTCGGCGCTCCCCCGGCCCGGCGACAGGTGCCGCGCGGATCGTGCCGCCGTCGGCGTTGATGGCCGAGCTGCCGGGCGCCGACGTCGTGCTGCTCTGCTCGCCCCACACACCGGAGACGGAGAACATGGCGAATGCCGCCTTCTTCGCGGCGATGCAGCCTGAGGCGCTGTTCATGAACCTCGGGCGCGGCGCGCTGGTGGATGAGGACGCGCTCATAGCGGCGCTGGATGCGGGCCGCCCGGCCTTCGCCGCGCTGGATGTGACGCGCACCGAACCCCTGCCTCCGGACAGCCCGCTCTGGCGCCATCCCGGAATTGCCATCACGCCGCATGATAGCTCGGATACGCCTGGAACGGTGGCGGGCGCCGACGAGACTTTTCTCGCCAATCTCACGCGCTATCTGCAGGGCGAGCCCTTGAAACATCTGGTTGACCGCGCGGCTTTCGTTTCGGGTTGACCCGCCAACGGAGAATTTCCCATGTTGCATCTGAAATCGATCGCGCTGGCCGCGGTGTCCGCTTTTGCACTGGCCGCCTGCGCGAGCCCCGGATCGGATGCGCCCGCGTCCGAGGCGGCCGCGGCTGATGTCGGCTTCCTGATTTCAGGCACCGATGGCTCGTCCGTTCGGGCGGTGGCGCTCGAGACGTTCGACAATCCCTGGGCGATGACCTTCCTGCCGGACGGGCGCGCGCTGGTGACCGAAAAAGGCGGCGTCATCTGGCTGCTCGATGCAAACGGCAAGAAAGCCGGCAAGGTGACGGGCGGGCCGGAAGTGGAGGCGCGCGGTCAGGGCGGCCTCGGCGACATCATCCTGCATCCGGACTTTGCGACGACCGGCCAGATCTACCTCTCGTATGCCGAGCGCGACGCGGACAATGATGAGCTTTCCGGCGCGGCGGTGGAGATCGCGAAACTCACGCTTGGCGAAACCGGCGGCGTGCTCAGCGAACGCAGCGTCCTTTGGCGCCAGTTTGAGTCTGTGGAGGGGAACGGGCATTACGGCCACCGCCTCGCCGTCTCGCCGGACCGGTTCCTGTTCATCAGTTCGGGCGAGCGCCAGAAGTTCACGCCGGCGCAGGACATGGGCTCGACACTCGGCAAGGTGGTCCGTCTGAACCTGGATGGCAGCGTGCCGGCCGACAATCCGTTCGCGGCGCAGGGCGGCCCGGCCGCCGAAGTCTGGACGCTCGGCCACCGCAATCCGCTCGGCCTCGCCTTCGCAGCCGACGGCAAGCTCTGGCTGCACGAGATGGGCCCGCGCCACGGCGATGAGCTGAACCTGATCGTCCGTGGGCAGAATTATGGCTATCCGGAAGTCTCGAACGGCAACCATTATGATGGACGGGACATTCCCGATCATCCCACCCGTCCGGAGTTTGCAGCGCCCGCTACCTTCTGGGTGCCGGCGATCAGCCCGGCTGGCCTCGACATCTATGAAGGCGCGCTGTTTCCCGCCTGGGCAGGCAATGCTCTGATCGGCGGGTTGTCGTCCGAGGCGCTGGTCCGGGTCGCCATCGCTGCTGACGGCAAGGCGGCGGAGGCCGCGCGGTATGAATCGGGCAAGCGCGTGCGCGAGGTCGAAGAAGGCCCGGACGGCGCGGTCTATGTTCTGGAAGACAAGGAAGACGCACGCCTGTTGCACCTCACACCCCCGCAGTAGCGCCGGATTGCAAGCGCGCGCGACTTGCCGCAAACGGGGCAAGTTAACGACCTGCTGGCGAGGCGCCGATGATACGCACCTATTCGAATGAATCCGGCCGGTTCGTGCTGGCCGGGGACCACCTGGGCAGCATGGACACCGCCATCTGGATCGATGTGCTGCGACCCACACCGGACGAGGAAACCGCGCTGGAGCGGGCATTCAATATCGGCGTGCCGACGCTCGAAGAGATGAGCGAAATCGAACTGTCGAGCCGTCTCTATTCTGAAGACGGCGCGCATTTCCTCACGGCCAACATGCTGTCGCGCACGGACGACGACATGGTCAAAGTCTCGCCGATCACGTTCATCCTGATCAATGAGAAGATCATCACGGTGCGATACGAGGAGCCGCGCGCGATCGACGCCTTCGTGGCGCGTTGCCAGAAGAACGGCACCTATTCGGCTGACCAGATCCTCATCGGCATCCTTGAGGGCATCATCGAACGGATTGGCGACCTTCTCGAACGTGCGGGCCATGAGCTCGACATGCTCTCGAAGAAAGTGTTTTTCACCCAGGCGCCGGCCAGCGTCCGCGACGCAGCGGCGAATGCGGAAAAGAAAGCGGGGGCGGGCAAGCCGAACACGCGGCAATGCGATTTCCAGGCCGTGCTCGTGGAAGTTGGCCACAAGGGCGACCTGATCTCGAAGATCCAGGACAGCCTGATTTCCCTCCAGCGCCTGCTGGCTTTCGACACCTCACTCGCAACCGAGCGCAAGCCGGGCAAGGTGATCGATCACCGGATCAAGACGCTCGCCACCGATGTGCAAGCCCTGCGCGATCATGCCGGGTTCCTGACGCAGAAGATCAACTTCCTGCTCGATGCGACGCTCGGCATGATCAACATCCAGCAGACCGCGATCATCAAGATCTTCTCGGTCGCCGCCGTCGTGTTCCTGCCGCCAACGCTCATCGCGTCGATCTACGGCATGAACTACAAGCACATGCCGGAACTGGACTGGGCTTACGGCTATCCGATGGCGCTGGTCCTGATGGTCCTGTCGGCCGTGCTGCCTTATCACTTCTTCAAGTGGCGCGGCTGGCTGTAACCGAACCGGTCATTGTCCGGCAGGCACTTCGTCAGACGGCGGAGCAAGCCGGCGGGCCAGGGCGGCGTTCATGTCGGCGAGGTTTGATTCGAACTTCTGCACATCGACAAACCAGAGCAGGAGACCGGAAAACTTCTCGCCGTGCACCAGCTTCGTGCCGAATTCGGTTTCGGAGAGCAGGAAATAGTGCTCGCCGTCGAAGAGGCCCGGCACGCCGAGCCGGCCGATCCAGCGCAGTTCCTTGCCGGGCTCTGCGGCGAGCACCTTCGGCGTGAAGGTCATGGTCTGGCCGGGCTCCGGCTGCATCGTGTTGCGCAGGCGGGCGCCTTCGCGCACCTCGCCCTCCATCGACACGATGAAGGGATTCCATTCGCCGTACCGGGCGCCGTCGGACAGCACGGCCCAGGCCGCGTCGGGGCTGGCGGGCAGGTGCGCTTCAGTGACGATTTCCTTTTGCGGGGCGAGCGCGCAAGCTGCGACGAAAGCGAGCGAGGCGGCGGCGAGCAGGAGGGCGGCGGTGCGGGTCATGGCAAGGTCTTTGGCTGGGTTGATGGCCAGACCTTCTCGCCAAATTGGATCATTTAGAATTGCATAATTGAGTTCAGTTGATATACAAAAACGTATGATACAGCGGCAGGTGAGCTGGGATTACTGGAAGACTTTCAAGGCGGTCCTCGAAACGGGCAGCCTTTCCGCCGCGGCGCGCGCGCTCTCGATTTCGCAGCCGACCGCCGGCCGGCATATCTCGGCGCTGGAAGACGCGTTCGGCGGGCAGCTGTTCACCCGCTCCCAGTCCGGCCTCATCCCGACTCCGCTCGCCTCATCGCTCGCGCCCGGCGCAGACCAGCTCGAGACGATCACGCAGACCCTGCTGCGCACCGCCGTCAGCGAACCGGACAGCCTGCAAGGGGTCGTGCGGATCACGTCGAGCGAGATTGTCGGCGCCGAGATCCTGCCGCCGCTGCTCGAGCGGTTTCGCCAGGAATACCCGTCCGTGCGGATCGAGCTGCACCTCAGCAATCTGCGCCAGGACCTCCTGCGCCGGGACGCCGATATCGCGGTCCGGATGGTTCGCCCGGAACAGGGCAAACTCGTCGCGCGCAAGATCGGCGATTACGAACTTGGTCTGTATGCGCACGAAACCTATTTCGCCCGCCGCGGCGAGCCGCGCTCGGCGATGGACCTCTTGCAGCATGACCTGATCGGCCTCGACAGGGATTTCGGGCGTCTGTCGTCGTTCAACCTCGATGGCCGCCCGGTCCAGCCATCCGATTTTTCGCTGCGCTGTGACAGCGACCTTGGACAGCTCGCCTGCCTGCGCGCCGGGCTCGGCATCGGCATCTGCCAACAGCAGATCGCCGCCCGGATGCCGGCCCTGCGCCGCGTTCTGCCGGATGTGTTTGCGGCGAGCCTGCCGGTCTGGCTGGTGATGCATGAAGACCTGAAATCGGACCGGTGCGTGCGCGCGCTCTACAATCACCTCGCCGCATCGCTCTGACGCGTCAGGTGGTCAAGCCTTCGGCGCGGCGCTGGGCGGCAAGTTCTGCCCGGCCATTCTCGATGCGTTTCCAGATCGGTGCGCCGTCCGGCATCGCCCGCCAGACCGGGATGACATCCTGCGGCCGCGCGCCGGCTTCAAGTTGCTCGCCGACGCTTTCGGCGACGGTGCGCAAATGGATGCCGGTCACCACGGGGCATGCGGACTCGGCCTTGAAGGTTCGCGCGAGAGCGGCGCGCAAGGCCTTCATGTCCACCTCAATGCCGCGCGGAATCTTGCGGATTGCGCTGGCGACATCGCGCGCGGTGGTCAGCAACATGATCTGCCCGCGTTTGATGTCGGCAAAATCCTTCGGGCAAGGTTTGACCTCGTGCGGCTTATTGCAGGCGAGTTTTTCGGCCCAGCTCCGGCGCGGCATGGTCAGTCCTCCAGCGGCAGGCAGATTTCGGTGAGCAGGTCCGACGGCGCGGTGTCGAGCGGTGTGTTGAGATTGATCTCCAGCACATGATCATCGCGCGGCTCGCGGCCGGACCCCGGCAGCCAGACGCCGAACAGCCAGTCATAGGCGGGCTTCATCGCCGCGTAAGGTCCTTTGTAGGTCAGGACGGCATATGTTCCGCCGCCGACCGTGAAAGATTCCATCGGCGAAGGCGGGGTGAGCAAAACGTCCGTGAACGCACAAGCGTGCGAGCGCAGGTCTTCCACGGCAATGCCGTCCGGTCCGTCCCGGTAGCGACCGAACGGGCCGCGCACATGCTGCGTCAGGCCGTGCGCGCCGAGCAGGCTGAACAGGCGCTCGAACGTCTCCCCGATCTCGTTGAAGCCGCCCTTGTGCAACAGGCCGACCGCGGGCCGGGCCGGCAGACGGCGAATCTCGACAGTGAAAGCCATGGCGTTGTCCTCCCGGATGGCGTGTTGAAGCGAGGCGTGCATTCCGGCTTGCCGGAACGTGGCCGGCGCCATGCCATGTGCGGCGGTGAAGGCGCGCGTGAAAGCCGATTGCGACGTGTAGCCGGCGCGCGCCGCGATGGCGGCAAGCGACCGCGACGAATGCGCAAGGTCTTCCGCCGCGCGCGCGAGCCTCAGCCTCCGGACGGTCTGCGCCGTCGTCTCGCCGGTCATGGCCTGGTAGATCCGGTGCCAGTGGAAGCGCGACATACAGGCGACCTCCGCAAGGGCGTCGAGGTCAAGCGGCGCGTCCAGATCGGCGCGGATGTGCGCGCGAACGCGCTCGATCCGGTCGAGATAAGTCTGGCGGGCCTGCATCTCGCTGTCGGCCATTACGTTCGCTCCCTGCTGCACTTGCACTTTGGCACAGCCGGCTTTGACAAATCTTGCGGAAGTTTACCTGGCTTTGCCGGTCTCTTCTTCTCCCGCCAGAAACGCCTTGAGCGGCGCCAGCGACTGGGCAGGGTCTTCCTCCATCGGCACATGGCCGAGCTTCGGGAAAGCCACGAGGCGGCTGCCCGGCAGCAGCTTCGTGTAGTCCGCCGAATTGCTGAACGGGATCAGCCGGTCCTTCTTGCCCCAGAGCAACAGCACCGGCGCCTTGATGAGCGGCAGGCGCGTGGTGGGATCGGTGAGCACGGTTTGCTGCATACGCTTCAGCAGCGCGCCGCGGCCGCCGGGGGCGAGCATCAGGTCGTGGTAGCGTTTGACCGTCGCCTCGTTCAGCCGGCCCGGGTCGCCATAGCTGGCGGCGAGGTTTGGCCGGATGGCGCCCTTGGGCAAAGTAAAGCGCATCGCCTGCATCATCGCGGGCACATCGGCCTTCTCGCCATACGCAAAGCCCGGGCTCGCAAATCCGTCGGGCGAGATGAGCACCAGCTTGTCCACGCGCTCCGGATGATCGGCCGCCATGTTCCACGCGATCCGCCCGCCGATCGAGTTGCCGACGAGCGTCGTCTTGGCGATGCCGAGGTCATCGAGCAGCACGAGGATCAGGGTGATCGTTCGCGCGTCCGTATAGTCGCCCGTCGGATCGGGCGGCGACAGGCCGGAGCCGGGCAGGTCGATCCGCACCACGCGGTACTCGTCCTTGAGGGCCTGCGCCCAGGGCTCGAACGTATGCAGGCTGGAGCCGAAACCATGCAACATCAGGATCGCGGGCGCGTCCTTCGGCCCGTCATCGCGCACGTGAAGCTGCGTCCCGGCGACGTCCACCATGTCGCTCGCATCGCGCAGGTAGGCCTTTTCCAAGACCGCGCGCGACTTGTCGGGCGTATAGAGCCAGCAGCCGCCGAGCAGGACGACCGCCAGCGTGACACCCAGAATGATGGTTCCCAATTTCAAGATCGCTCCTGCCGGACTGCGCATCCGCAATGCGTCAGCCTAGCAGGCTCTCGGGCGTTTCAGAAGCGGGCGCTCAGACGACGATCTGCGCGCCCAGCTCCACCGCCCGGCCGGACGGGATGTGATAGAAATCCGTCGCGTTGGCCGAAGATCTGGCCAGCGCCACGTACAGCTTGTCCTGCCAGAGCGGCATGCCGCCTTTCTGCGACGGCAGCACCGTGCGCCGGCCGAGGAAGAAGCTCGTGTTCATGATGTCGAACTTCGGCCCGCCGGCCTTCTTGCGCAGGAAGCCGAGCACGCGCGGCACATTGGGGCTTTCCATGAAGCCGAAATAGATTTCCACGGCGACGAAGTCATCGCTCAGTTGACGGATCACCGCCCGGTTATCTTCCGCGACGCGGGGCGTATCGGCGGTGAAGACCTGCAGGATCACGTTGCGTTCGTGCAGGACCTTGTTGTGTTTGAGATTGTGCATCAGGGCCATCGGCGCCGATGTGAGATCGCTGGTCAGGAACACCGCTGTTCCCTTCACGCGCGCCGGTGGGCCGACCTTCAGCGACTCGATCAGGTCCACCATCGGCACGGAGTTGCGCCGGGTCTTTTCCATCAGGATCGCCGAGCCGCGCACCCAGGTCAGCATGGTGAAGAGCAGGAAGCCGCCGAGCAGAAGCGGGAACCAGCCGCCGGACATGACCTTCAGGAGGTTGGCACCGAAGAAGGCCGAGTCGACGATAATGAACGGGGTGACGATCGCGAGCGCCATCCAGGATTTGAACTTCCAGAGATACGTCATCACGACAAAGATAAGGAAACTGTCCACCAGCATCGTGCCGGTCACCGCGATGCCATAGGCCGAGGCGAGGCTGGACGAAGTGCCGAACACCAATACGAGAGCCAGAACGCCAACGAGCAGAAGCCAGTTGATCTGCGGAAGGTAAACCTGCCCGCGCTGCTCTTCATTCGTGAAGCGGATTTCAAGGCGTGGAAGCAGGCCCAGCTGGATCGCCTGCTGGGTCAGGGAGAACGCGCCGGTGATCACGGCCTGGCTTGCGATAATCGTCGCAGCCATCGTCAGGATGGACAGCGGCAGAAGGCCCCATTCCGGAGCCATCAGGAAGAAGGGGTCGGTCGCACGATCAGGATGCGCCAGCACCATGGCGCCCTGGCCAAGGTAGTTCAACGCGAGGCAGGGCAGGACGAACGCTCCCCAGGCCATCCGGATCGGGCCTTTGCCGAAATGACCCATGTCCGCGTACAGAGCTTCAGCGCCGGTGACGCAAAGAAACACCGAGCCCAGAACCAGGAACGAGGTGGTGCCGTGTGACGTAAGGAAGCCGAAGGCATGGGCCGGATTGAAAGCGGCAAGGATGCCGGGATCGTCGCTGATGTGCATCAGGCCCATTGCCGCGAGAACGAGGAACCAGATCACCATCAGCGGGCCAAACACCAGGCCGACCTTTCCGGTGCCGCGCGCCTGGGCCGCGAACAGGACGATCAGGATGCCGATGGCGACGGGTTGAACATAACCCTTGTCGAACCCGGGAATGGCTAGCTTCAAGCCTTCGACGGCGGACAGGACGGACACGGCCGGCGTTAGGATCGCGTCGCCGTAGAACAGCGCGGCGCCCGCCACTCCCAGCACGAAAACGGTTTGGGTCCGGCGACCGATCGCATGCTGGGCGAGCGCCATGAGGGCAAGCACGCCGCCTTCCCCTTTGTTGTCGGCGCGCATGATGAAGATGGCGTACTTGATCGTCACGACAAAGATCAGCGCCCAGAGCATCAGCGAGATCACGCCGAGCACTTCGGCGCGGGCGAGCGTGCCATCCTTCATCGCGCCGTGCAGCGATTCGCGGAACGCGTAGATCGGGCTCGTGCCGATATCACCGTAAACGACCCCGGCCGCACCCACGGCGAGTGCCCAGAATTTCTCTTTGCCATGCCCATGCGCCGATGGAGCATAGGCATCCGGTGTATGTGGATCCGGGGGTGATCCCGCGCCCTGAGTTGAGGGGTCAGGCGCTTGGGTGGAACCGGTCATCGAGGGCCTCGGTCAGTCTCTTTGCAGGCAGCCGAGGGACTCCGGTCCCTTGGCGCGAGCGGCGGCATACGCCTTTTCAATCAGCGGATCAAATGCCCATAACGGCGCGGTGGTTCCCCGGCGGCCTGACATCAGGTCTCGAACGAGCGCGCGAGCGGGTCATCGCCCGACTCGGCGAGCGCCTTCACGCGCTGGATCAGGCCGGATCGCACCTGGCGCTTCACCACGCCGAAGGCCGGTTGTGCAGCAGTTTCAAGCGCCGCGCGGCGCGCTGTCTCCAGCAGGTCCGGCGGCGCGACAAGCTGGTCGGCAAGGCCGTGCGCCGAAAGGTCAGCGGCGCCGATAACGGCGCTGGTCAGGGTGAGCCGCCGCAGGAGGTTCGCCTCGACTTCGGCGCGGATGATCTCCAGCGGTCCGGCCGGGAACGGGACCCCGGCTTTCGCCTCGGTGAGGCCGAACCGCGCCGCGGATTCGCTTGTGACCAGCCGGACGTCGGCGCACAGCATCAGCACGAAGCCGCCGCCGAGGGCATGTCCGTTGACCGCCGCCACGACCGGCGCGGGATGCGACAGGATGACTGCGGTCATCCGCGTGATCGCGCGGATCATCGCGGCCTTCTCTGCCGGCGCGTAGCTGCCGAAGGCTTTCGTATCGACGCCGGCCGAAAATACATCGCCTCCGCCGGTCAGGATTACCGGCATAGCGTTGGCGGCCATGGCGAAGGCGGCGGTCAGCGCCTCGATGGCCGGAAGGTCCATCGCGTTCACCGGCGGGCGGTCCAGCGTGATCTCTGTCACGCCGGCGCCTGCGATGACGCGCACCGGATCAGGCATTGGTCTTGACCCGAAGCGCCGCCGTGCGGGCGATGGCCGCTTCGGCATCGCGCATGATGTCGGCGACGATGGCCGCCACGGGCTTCACTTCGCGCACGCCGCCAGCCGATTGACCCATGGCAAAGCAGCTCGTGTCCGGGTTGAGTTTCGCCTCGTCGGTGATGCCGCCGATGCCGCCGATCACGCCGGTCTGGGTCGAATGGATCGCCTGGAACGGGAAGGGCTTGATGTCCTGCGGGCGGGTTTCCCAGTCATTGATATAGTCATTGGTGCGGCAGCGCATCGGCTTGCCGGAATAGCAACGCGTCCGTGTCGTGTCGGTGTCACCGGCTTCGACGACGGCCTGCTTGTACATGTTCGCGGCATGCGCTTCGGCGGACGCGATGAAGCGCGTGCCCATCCAGACGCCTTCGGCGCCGAGGGCGAGTGCAGCTGCAAGGCCCCGCCCGTCATAAATGCCGCCCGCGGCTATGACCGGGATCTTCACCGCCTCGACCGCCTGGGCCACCAGCGGCATCGTGCCGACGAGGCCGGTATGACCGCCGCCTTCGCCGCCCTGGAGAATCACGGCGTCGCAGCCGGCTTCCTCGGCCTTGATCGCGTGCTTCACCGCGCCGCCGACGACCATGACCTTGACGCCGCCCGCCTTCAGCCGCGCCATGATCGGCAGCGGCACGCCGAGACCGGCCACGAACGAATCAGCGCCGCCCTTGATGATCACATCGACTGATTCTTCGAGGCTCTCGGGGCTGGCCGCGAGCAGGTCCACGCCAAACGGTTTGTCCGTCAACTCGCGCACGCGCTTCATCTGGCCGGCAATGAACTCCGGCGAGGTGCCCGCCATCCCCAGCACGCCGTAACCGCCGGCATTGCACATGGCGGCGCAGACTTCCGCATAGGAAACCCCGCCCATGCCCGCGAGCATGATGGGATGCTCGACTTTCAACAGGTCCGTCAGCCGGGTCTTCAGCGCCATTGGGGTCTCCGTGGGTTTCAGCAATGATGCCTGCCGCTTAGGCGGACGCCGCCACGTCAACGCAAGAGTCTTGATCGATGAGGTCCAAACGCCGTGCATTGAACAGAATTGCCGCGTCTTTGCCGTAATCTGGCCCTGATCTTTGGCCATGAGCGCCCAAGTCCGCAGAATAACCTGCCGGGCAGGATGTCAAAGAGATGAAACTTTCCATGACAAAACTGTTTGCAGTCGCGGCCTCCGCTCTTTTCCTCGCTGGCGCCGCCTATGCTGAGCCAGTCGTCGAAGGCGAAATCGTGGAAGCTGAAGCGGCCGTGGAAGCCGTTGCAGCCGAAACCGATGGTGAAGCCGAAGCCGTTGAAGCAGAAGTCGAAGCCGAGGGCGAAGTCGGCCCGGCTGAAGCTCCCGCCGAAGATGGCGTTACCAAAGAAGCCGCTGCCGAGTAATCGGCAGGCCGGCTTTGAACGATCCCCGTCCTTAGGCGGCCGGGGCCATGTCCAACCGAACCGCGACGGATCAACACAGCTGAAAAATTAACTTTCGGCAATGTTGAAGTGGTGTTAAAGCCCGCCCGTTCGCAAGAACACTCAACAGGGGTACTACCATCATGAAAATGCTCGTCCTTGCTGCTGCTGCTGCATCCGCCCTCGTCCTCGCCGCTTGCGGCGCGACCGAAGAAGCTGCTCCGGCTGCTGAAGAAGCCACCGTCGAAGAAGTTGCCACCGAAGTTGTCGAAGAGACGACCGAAGTTGTGACCGAGACGACCGAAACCGTCGAAGGCGCTGCAGTTGACGCTGCTGCTGCTGTCGAAGGCGCTGTCGAAGAAGTCACCACGACCGAAACGACCACCGAGACGACCACCACGACCGAAACCGCTCCTGAGTAATCTCAGAGCGATCAGGTAACTGGTCCAAAAGATAAGGCCGCTTCCTTCGGGAAGCGGCCTTTTTCTTTGTGCCGTTTGTGTGCGGCGCCTCGCTCAGAACTTCGCGTAGCCGCCGTCGATGACCAGCGTGTCGCCCGAATGGTATTTCGAGGCGTCGGAGCAGAGATACACGGCGATCCCGCCAAAGTCGGCCGGCTCGCCCCAACGGCGAATCGGCACGCGTGAAATCACTTTCGTGTTGAACACTTCCTGGCCCTGTGCGCCCTCGGTCATGTCGGTGGCGATCCACCCGGGCAGGACGGAGTTGGCGCGGATGCCATACCGGCCGTATTCCACCGCGCAGGCATTCATCATCGCGATCAGGCCGCCTTTGGTATGGGCATAGGCCTGGTTGCGGCCCGCGCCTTCGATACCCGCCAGCGACGCGGTGCCCACCAGGCTGCCGCCCGAATCGCCGCCCTTCGCCCGCGCGACCATCGATTTGGCCGCCTCGCGCAGCGTGAAGAATGCGCCCTCGGAATTGATTCGCTGGTTGTAGCGCCAGGTGTCGAGCGTCATGTTCTCGAAACCGGCCGAGCCGCGGCCCACACCGGCATTCGCGATACAGGCGTCGATACGCTTGAACTCTTCCTCGGCCTCTTTCATCGCTTTGATGACCTGGTCTTCCTCGCCAACATCGACGACCCAGGCCTTCACCTTGCCGGTGCCGAGCTTGGACGCGGATGTCACGGCGGCGGCGTTGTCGCCCTCCTTGCGGCCCCAGATCACGACATCGGCGTTGGACGCTGCCAGCGCCTCCACCATGCCGAGCCCGATGCCCTTGTTGCCGCCGGTGACGACGCAGACCTTGCCGCTGAGGTCGAAGGGTTTGTAGGTCATGGCTGAATTCCTCCCTGAAATATCTTGGTTGGCCGAAGTCTAGACGGCCTGACGCTAGGGCGGGTCAAGGGGAGGTTTTGGCGGCAAGCGTCCTGGCGAGCTCGATCACCCGCCGTGTTTCGTCCCACAGCGGCAAATCCGCCAGCCGCGCCGGGGAGATCCACTCGGCATGATCGGCGTCGTCGCCCGCGACCGGGTCGCCGGACACCCAGACCGCCGCATAGTCGAACAGCAGGTAATGCCGCGCCACCGCGCCGGTCGTGCGCGAGGTGAAGATCGCGTCCACCACATCGACGAGGCCGCACAGGCGCGCCGTCACGCCCGTCTCCTCCTGCAGCTCGCGCAGCGCGGCGGCCTCGGCGCGTTCACCGAACTCGATCCGCCCACCGGGGATCGACCAGTCCCCCGCCAGCGGCTTGGTGCCGCGCCGGATCAGCAGCACGTCCTCGCCCTTGAAACATACGGTGCCGACGGCGGGCTGCGGTTTGTCACTCATGGCGCGCGCTCCAGAAGGGCCACCGCCTCCACGTGCGCCGACCAGAGGAACTGGTCGATGGGGTGTATACGGAGGATGCGGTAACCGCCATCCACCAGCGTGCGCAGGTCGCGCGCCAGCGTCGCCGGATCGCAGGAAACGTAGGCAATTCGTGGCACGCGGGACTTTGCGAGCTCCGCCACCTGCGCGGCGGCGCCAGCGCGCGGCGGGTCCAGAACGACGCCGTCCAGCCGCGACAGCTCGGCTGCGCCGTACGGATTGCGGAACAGGTCGCGCACTTCGGCCGTCACCGGCTTCAGCCCGTGCGCGCCCCGCACCGACGCCTTCAGCGCCTCGATCGCCGCTGCATTGCCTTCGGCGGCCAGAACGCTGGATTCGGCGGCAAGGCGCAGCGCAAACGTTCCGCACCCGGAGAAAAGATCGGCGACTCTCGACGCGAACTTGAGATGCTCGCGCACGATCCGCTCCATCTCCGCCTCGGCCTCGGCGCTCGCCTGCAGGAAGCTGCCCGGCGGCGGATACATTGTCGCTGTGCCGGCCTGCAGGCTCGGGGGCCGCTCCGTCAGCACATCGGCGCCTTCAATCGACACCCGCGCGAAGCCCGCCCGCAGCGCCGCGCCCGTCGCCTCCGCGCGGGCCAGCGCCTTTACGTCCTTCGCAAGGCCGGTGATGTGCAGGTCCAGTCCCGCCGACGTCTCGGTCACCAGCAGGCTGATCTCGTCCTTGCCGCCGAGCAGATGCCCCGCGATCTCCTTCAGGCGCGGCAAGGCAGCGACGATGGCGGGCCGCGCGACGGCGCATTCGGTCAGCGCCACCAGGTCATGGCTCTTGCGCGCATGGAATCCGATCTCGACCGTCCGGCCCACTCGCTTCGCCGCAAAGGTCGCACGCCGCCTTGAGCCGGGCGGCGTGACCCAGGTCTCGGCCACATCGGCTTCCAGCCCGCGTGCCTTCAGTGCACGGAGGATTAGGTCACGCTTGAACGCGGCATAAGGCGCCGGTGCCAGATGCTGCAATGTACAGCCGCCGCACACGCCGAAATGCCGGCAGGCCGGGACCGCGCGGTCCGGAGACGCGCGCGTCACCTCCAGCAGCCGCAAGCGGTCTCCGGCGCCCTCCACCTGCACGGTCTCACCCGGCAAGGTCAGGGCCACCGACACCCATGCGCCCGCTTCCTGCGCGCGCCCGTCGCCCTGCGCGCCGAGGTGATCGATGGTGAGGCTGCGCGAGACGGAGGCAGCCGGGTCTTGTGAGGCGGGCATCAAGGACTCGTGTCTGGCGGCGGCGTGCGTCCTCCGATAGCAGGGGCAGGCACAGCGCGCAAAGGAGTCCCCGCCATGGCCAAGGCCAACGGAAAACGCCGCCCGATCAGCCTCGCCCTGCAGGGCGGCGGCGCCCACGGCGCCTATACCTGGGGCGTGCTCGACCGTTTGAGCGAAGACGCGAGCCTCGACATCGCCGCGATTTCCGCCACGTCTGCAGGCGCCATGAACGCGGTCGCCTATGCGTCCGGTCTCGCCAAGGGCGGCCCCGAAGGCGCCCGCGCGGAGCTTGAAGCGCTGTGGCGGCGGGTTTCGGAATCGAGCGCGGCGCTCGGCGCTTTCGGCCCGGCGGGCTTTGCCTTCGCCACCGCCCTGCAATCCCTCGCGAGCCCCTATGACCTCAACCCCTTCAACTACAATCCCCTCCGCCGGCTCGTCGAAGACCAGATCGATTTCGAAGCCGTCCACGCCTCGGGCCTCTCGCTGTTCATCTCCGCCACGAATGTCGAAAGCGGCAAGGTGCGCGTCTTCTCGAAGGATGAGATCACCGCCGACGCCGTGCTCGCCTCCGCCTGCCTGCCGCAGAGCTTCCAGGCCGTTGAGATTGACGGCACGCCGTATTGGGACGGCGGGTACATGGGCAACCCCAGCCTTTTCCCGCTGATCTATTCCGGCGCGCCGCCGGACGTGCTGCTCGTCATCCTCAATCCGCTCGAGCGCCCCGGCACGCCGAAGCGCGCCGCCGAAATCCAGGAACGCCTCAACGAGATCAGCTTCAACGCCTCCCTGATCGGCGAGCTGCGCGCCATCGCCTTCGTCCAGCGCCTGATCGATGACGGCATGCTGAAAGCGCCGCTGATGAAGAAATACCGCCGCCTCAACGTCCACGCGATCCGCGGCGGGCAGGACCTCATCGGCTACGGCCTTGCCTCGAAATACGACACCCGCTGGCGCCTGCTCACCGAGCTGCGCGATCTCGGCCGCACCGAGGCCGACCGCTGGCTGCGCGAATGCGCCGTGCATGTCGGCACGAACACTTCCAGCTTCGACATCCGCAAGGAGTTCCTTGACGCCTGAAGCTGGGATAAGCTCGCGCCACCGGCTTTGAGGGATCAGCCCCGCATGAAACGCCTCATCTTTTGTCTCCTGGCCGCACTGGCAGCCGCGGGCCTTGCCGCCGCCGACACCGCCAGCCCGAACGAGTTGATGACGCAAAAGGCCATGCAGGCCGAGCTTTACGGCGTGCGCATTTCCGGCGTCGAGCTCGGCACCGGCGCGCGCTGGAGCGAGTGTATCGAGCCGGGCGGGCGCACGGTCTATGAGTATGGCGGCCGGCGGATCGAAGGCCTGCTGACGATTACCGAAGCCCCCGAGGCCTGCTTCACCTATCCGGAGTCGGGCATGTCGTGCTTCCGCGTGCAGCGCGCCGTGAAGGGTTACATGTTCCGCAGCACGGATTACGGCATCACCTACCACGCCTCGAAAGTCGAACGCGGCGTGAAGAAATGTTTCTCAACCGATCTCGTCGGCTAAGCGGCGCTAAGCCCGCTCCGTGGGCGGACTATGCCTTCCGGAGAAAACTCACCCGCGCCGCGCCATAGTCGCGCGCATCGATCAGCTTCCAGCCGGCAAACATCAGCATCTCGTCCGCGCCGGCCTCGGCCACCACCAGCGCGTCCTCGCTCAGCCATCCGCCGCTGGCGAGGCAATCGAGCGCCGGCTCGACCAGCCCCTTGTGATAGGGCGGATCCAGGAAAGCCAGCGTGAACGGCCCGCCCACGCCCGCCGGCTTCGGTCCAAGGTCAGTCGCCGAGCGCCGGTGCAGGCGCGTGTTCCCGAACAGGCCCAATGCTTCGATATTGTCGCGGATCGCGCCGCGCGCCGCGTGGTCGGTTTCCACGAACAGGCAGAAGGCCGCGCCCCGGCTCATCGCCTCCAGTCCCAGCCCGCCCGAGCCGGCAAACAGGTCGATCACCCGCGCGCCTTCGATGGGCGGCGCCCACTCGGCATGGGCAATCACATTGAACAGGCTCTCGCGCGTGCGGTCACTCGTCGGCCGCGTGCCCATGCCCTTGGGGGCGATGAGGGCTCGGCCTTTATGGGTTCCGGCGATGATGCGCATGGGGCAGGGTCCAGCTTGACGTCGCCCGCGATTTAGCACGGGCTGCCCGCTTGAACAGCCTTGCCTTGACGCACCCTCGGGCGCACTCTTCAAGAAAACGACGGGAGAGACGCCATGGCCAGCATAACGGCCGACACGCTGGGGCAAACCCGCCTCATCCGCTATGCCAATCCGCCGCGCCACTACATGACCGCCGAAGGCGCGGGTCTGATGCTGGCCGCCGTTCAGGCAGCCGTCGCCGATCCTGCCATCCGCGTGATCATCCTGACGGGTACGGACGATGTGTTCGTGCGCCACTATGATGTGGCCGAAATCACTGCCGTGGGGGAGGCCGTCCGTGCCGGTCAGCTCAAACCCGAAGACTTCGAGCGCGGCGGCTTCGCCGACATGATCCAGGCGGTGTTCAATTCGCCGAAGCCCGTCATCGCCGCCATCAACGGCGTCTGCATGGGCGGCGGCTTCGAGCTTGCTTTGGCGTGCGATCTGCGCATCGCCGGCAACCAGGTGCCGCTGATCGGCCTGCCGGAAACCCGCATCGGCATCTTCCCGGGCGGCGGAGGTACGCAGCGCCTGCCGCGCATGATCGGCGAGGCGAGGGCGCTCGAATTCATCCTCCGGGGACAGACGGTCGACGCGGAAGCCGCATTCGCCCTCGGCCTTGTCAACGCCGTCGCGGCCGACGCCGTCACCGACGCGCTCGCGCTCGCCGCCGAATTGTCGGCCCGCGGCGCCGAAGGCCTCGCCCACGCCAAGCGCCTCGTGCGCGGCGCGCTCACCTGGGGCCTCGTGGACGGCACCCGCGAAGAACAGCACGGCTTTCACGCCGTCGTGAAGACCGACAGCGCCATGGCCGCGATGAAAGACTTCCTTGCCAATGGCGAAGACATTACACGGTAGCGATGACCACCCCCCCATCGCCGATGTCCCGCGCCCTCGATCTTGCCCGCGCCGCTGCTTCTGCGGGCGAAGTGCCCGTGGGCGCCGTCATCATTGATCCTGCCACCGGTGAGATCATCGGCGAGGGCGCCAACGCCCCCGTGATGGCGCATGACCCCACGGCCCATGCCGAGATCATCGCGCTGCGATCTGCGGCCGCAAAGCTCGGCAATTACCGCCTCACCGGCCTGCACCTTTACGTCACGCTCGAGCCCTGCGCGATGTGTGCCGGCGCCATAAGCTTCGCCCGCATCGGCAAGGTCATCTATGCCGCGTCCGACCCCAAGGGCGGCGCCATTGTCCACGGCCCGCGCTTCTTCGAGCAGAAGACGTGTCACTGGCGGCCCGAAGTCGAGCAGGACGACGCGAGCGATCTGGAGGCTGGGGACCTGCTCCGGGAATTTTTCCGTACACGGAGGTGAGGGCTCTTGCTTTCCGCAGTGTAAGCGCACTCAAATGCGCCCCATCACAAGGAGCCCTCATGACCGCCACGCTCAAAATCGAAAACGACATCGCCCTAATCACGATGGACGACGGCAAGGCCAACGCCATCAGCCTCGTCATGCTGGACGCCGTCAACGCCGCCCTCGACGAAGCGGAAAAGTCCGCCAGCGTCATTATCCTTACGGGCCGCCCCGAGCGTTTCTCCGCCGGCTTCGATCTCAAGTTCCTGGCCACTTCCGCGCCGGACGACGTGCGCCGCCTGGTGAACGGCGGCGGCAAGCTCGCCTTCCGCCTGTTCACGTCGAAACAGCCGATCATCATCGCCGCCACCGGCCACGCCATCGCCATGGGCGCCTTCCTGCTGCTCGGCGCGGATACCCGCATCGGCGCGCGCGGCGCGTACAAGATCGGCGCGAACGAAACGATCAACGGCATGACGCTGCCCGGCTTCGGCGTCGAACTGCCCCGCGCCCGCCTCAACCCGATGTACCTCACCGAAGCCCTCGTGCAGGCCCGCCTCTACACGCCGGACGAGGCCGTGCCCGTCGGCTGGCTCGACAAGGTCGTGGAGTCGGGCGAGGTCCACGCCGCCGCGATGGCCGAAGCCGAACGGCTGAAGCCGATCGCGAACGGCGCCTACTGGCGCAACAAGATCCTCGCGCGCCAGCCCGCCATCGACGCGATCAAGCCCACGCTGGCGGACTAGACTCGGGCGCAGAAAGAAAATCTTTAAAGGCAATAAGAAATTATTGTCAGACAATAATTTGTGAGTTATGCAGGGCCCAGAAATGGGAGACGATCCGCATGACCCGCACCGACACGCCGGAAACTTCAACCGCCGCCTTGCGCGATACATCCTGGCTGGCTGTGGCCGCCATCATCGTCCTCGTCATGATGCTGGGCTCTGTCGTCGCCGATATTGCCGGCAAGGTGGGTGCGACGGTTGTCACGCAGGAAAACTGGAAGGAGGTGCTGCAGGCCTTCCTCCTCGCGCTGCTGGTCAACACGCCTGCGCTGATCTTCATCGGCGTGCTGGGCGATTTCGCCGGCCTGTTCAGCCGCACGGGCGAGGGTGAAGTCTTCACCACCCGCAACCTCAAGACCCTCCGCAGCGCGGGCAGCGGCCTGATCTGGGCCGCGGCCGCCAGCGCGATCATCGTGCCGACGGTGCTCAGCTGGACCACCGGCGACGGGCGCGGCTTCATCTGGCACCTCAACGATCTTGCCCTCGGCACCGCGGCGATGGGGGCCGCGATCCTCGGCCTCAGCCATGTCTTCGCCGAAGGCCTGCGGATCAAGACCGACAGTGACCAGATCATCTGATGCCGCGCGATATCATTGTCACGCTCGACGTGATGCTCGCCCGCCGCAAGATGAAGGCGAAGGATCTCGCCGCCGCCATTGGCATCACCGAGGCCAACCTTTCCCTGATCCGCTCGGGCAAGGTCAAAGGCGTCCGCTTCGAAACGCTCGCAAAGCTTTGCGAGGCGCTTGACTGCAAGCCGGGCGACCTGCTCGACTTTGACGTGGTCACCAGCCCGAACCCCTGACGCCTGCGCCACGTTCGTTCCAACCGCCGTGCTGATGGATATCAGGCCGCGGATCAAATTAGCCGCGCCCATCACAGCATGAGGGGCTGACAGGCGAATCCTCCGTCGCCTAGGGTGGCTGTCACAAACGCATCGGCAGCGAATCAGCCAGGCGACGGCAGGCAAGGGAGGCGGGCATGGAACAGATCATCGAAAACACCGCCGCCGGTCACGGCCCCAGCCCCACGCTGATCAAGGACCTGCTGGTCTTCCTCATCGCCGCCGGCATCCTCGTGCCCGCGATGCGCTGGCTGAAAGTGCCGGCCGTCATTGGCTTCATCCTCGCAGGCCTCGCGCTCGGCCCGTTCGCGCTGGGCCGTCTCGCGCAGGATTATCCGGTCCTGCAATTCTTCTCGATCTCCTCGGCCGAAGCGGCGCTGCCCTTTGCCGAACTCGGCGTGCTGTTCCTCCTGTTCCTGCTCGGCGTCGAGTTCTCGTTCGAGAAGCTCTGGGCGCTGCGCCGCGTCGTGCTGGGCGCGGGCGGCCTGCAGTCCGCGCTCAGCGCCGTGGCCATCGCGGGCGTCGCCATTGCGTTCGGCCTCGATCTTCCCGTCGCGATGATCCTGGGCCTCGCGCTGGCGCTCTCGTCCACCGCCATCGTCATGCAGCTCCTCGTCGAGGAAAAGCGCGCCGCCCAGCCGGTTGGCCGCGCCGCGCTCGGCGTGCTTCTCTTCCAGGATATCCTGGTTGCGCCGATCCTGATCTTCGTCGGCTTTGCCGCCTTGAAGACCGACGCGAACATGGCGGGCGTGCTGCTCGACGCCCTCGTGCGCGGCTTCATCGCCCTCGTCATCATCTGGGCCATCGGCAACTACCTGCTTGGCAGCGTGTTCCGTCTCGCCGCCGCCAGCGGGGGACGTGACTTCCTGATGGCGCTGACCCTGCTCACCGTGGTGGGCGCCGCCGCCATCACCTACAGCGCCGGCCTGTCGCTGGCCCTCGGCGCCTTCCTCGCCGGGCTGCTCGTCGGCGAGACCGAGTTCAAACACCAGACCGAGGTGGACCTTGAGCCCTTCAAGGGTCTCCTGCTCGGTCTCTTCTTCATCACCGTTGGCATGAGCCTCAACCTGCCGGTCATTGCCGCGCAGTTCGGCTGGATCATGCTCGCGCTCGCCGGGCTTGTCGCGGTGAAGGTCGTCATCGCCTATGCCGCCTGCCGGTTGTTTGCCGGCAACCATCCGCTGTCGCTGGAAGCGGCCATGCTGCTCGCGCCCGCCGGTGAGTTTGCCTTCGTCATTCTCACTGCCGCGCGCGCAGCCGATGCGATCCCCGAAGCGCCGGCCGTCTTTGCCTCGGCAGTGGCCGGTCTCTCCATGCTGGTGACACCGCTGCTCGGCCAGCTTGGCCGCCGGCTCGCCCAGCGCCGCGCCGGTGATCGCGGCCTGCCGCAACAGATGGATCTCGAACACCTCACCGGACACGTCATCCTCGCGGGGTATGGCCGTGTCGGTCAGTCGATCGCGCGCCTGCTCGCCGATGAGGAAGCCGCCATCCTCGCGCTCGACCGGGAGCCGGACAAGATCCGCATCGCCCGCAAGGGCGGGCTACATGCCTATGTGGGCGACGCTGCCCGCGCCGAATTCCTCAATGCCACCGGCATCGAACGGGCGGCGAGGCTGATCGTCACCGTGGATGACCCCGAACGCGCCGAGGCGATGGTGCGCGCCGCCCTCGCCATCCGCCCGGACCTCACCGTGCTTGCCCGCGCGCATGACGGCGAGCATATGGCCCGCCTCACCGAAGCGGGCGCCGACCATGTCGTGCCCGAGGCCATCGAGTCCGGCCTGCAGATGGTGCAATTCGCGCTGGAAGTCTTCGGTTACGACACCGAAACCGTCCGTGACCGGATCGCCCAGGCCCGCGACGAAGAGTACCGCAAGGCGTGAGGCAAGGCCCTCACATCCCCTTGGCGATCTCTGCAAACACCCCTCGCAGCCAGCTCAGTGCCGGGTCTTCGGAATTTTCCCGCCGCCAGTAGAGCACGCTCGCCAGCATCGGCGAGGCAATCGGCAGGTCGCGCACGAGCAGGCCGGAGGCCTCCGCCATCGGGCGCGGCGCGACGAGCGCCAGCTGCGTCTGGCGCACCGCTTCGATGGCGGGCTGGTGGTTCGGCAAGCGCAGCGCCGGCGTGATCCGCCCGCCCGCCGCGCGCGCCATTTCCTCGACAAGGCTGCGCCCTTCGCGGCGGCTGGAGACGGCGATGTGGCGCAGCGCAAAGAACCGCTCCGCCGTCAGCTTCTTGTCCGCAAGCGGATGATCGGGCGCCAGCATGCAGGCATAGGGGGTCGAGAACAGCACTTCGCGCTCCATGTTGGCGCCGCGCAGGTCCGGCACGTCGATCGCCAGATCCAGCCGTCCGGAGGCGAGCTCGGTCGAGATCGACGCCCGGTCGATCTGGCTCCACGCGATCCTGAGGCCCGGCGCCACCGCTTCGAGCCGGCGCGCCATCGGCGGCACCAGCATGTAGGCCGAGGCATCACGCGCCGAGATGTTGAACACACGGGTCGAACGCGCGGGGTCGAATTCCGAGCGCGGCTCGAGCCCCGCCCGCAGCCGGTCGAGCGCGTCGCGCACCGCCGGCATCAGCGCTTCGGCCATCGCGGTCGGCTTCACGCCGCGCCCTTCGCGCACGAACAGGGGATCCTCAAAGTGAAGCCGCAGCCGGGCGAGGGCGTTACTGACGGCGGGTTGCGTGATGTGCAGCGTTTCGCTCGCCCGCGTCAGGCTACGCTCCGCATACACCGCTTCCAGCACGGGCAGGAGGTTCAGATCGAGCGATCGCAGGTTCATGGTAAACGCGTCTTGTTATCACGGAGCGTGATGAGCCTTCTTCATAAGATAAAGTAGCCGAATAGTCGAGACTGGGGCATAAGGCAGGCGGGGGAGTGGAGTAACCTGCATGCCTGCCGTGCTAAAGCCAGCCCGCCGCCTTCAGCAGCATCGCCGCGCCAATGGCGGTGACCAGCCATTTCATCGCCCGCTTGAAATCGACATCGCTCATGCGCTCGAGCAGCTTGCCGCCGAAGGTGGTGCCGATCATCGACAGCGGAATCGCCAGGCCAAAAAACCAGAGGGGCGGCCAGAGAGCCGCGTTGCCACCGGCCCCGCCAGCCGTGATCAACGGAACGCTCCAGAACCCGATCTTCACAAGATGGGCGAGCACCTGCGTTACCGCCTTGGTGGCGACAATCGCGCGCCGGTCCATGGGGGTCGCAACGAAAAAGATGTCCAGCAAGGGTCCCGCGACGCCCCCCAGCGTATTCAGGGCCTGAACTGCAAAACCCGCAAGTTCCGCCTGGCCTCGCTTGAGTATGTCCAGGCTGAGCCAGCCTTTCGGCAGCCAGACGAGCAGGGACGTGAAGGCCAGCAACAGGTAGACGGCGCGCGCCTCGGGGCGCG
>JAIXVM010000104.1 GCA_027482995.1 Hyphomonadaceae bacterium
CAATCGTTGCGGGCTGCGAGCAGGCTGCAATGATGCGGCGCAGGCCTTCCGGCCGAACGAACGGGCTTTGCGTATCAAGGATGAGGCCGATATCGGTCGCGCTGATCCGGTAGGGGGCCGCGCCATCGGCAAACTCGCTGATCCGGCGCGCCAGGACGGCAAGCGCCTGGGCAGCGGCGGCATGGCCGATTGCCGCGCGCACGTTGCGGAACCGCTTGACCCGGATCACGACGACGCGGACGGACGCGTCGCCATCGGCGTTCATCCGCGTCCGGAGGTCGTCATCCATTGCGCGGCGGTTGGCGAGGCCTGTTTCGGAATCCTCGCGCCCCATCTGGACGATGGACGCCTCGCGGGCCTCGAGGTCGCCCAGCATGGTGTTGAAACTGTCGGCCAGCCGGCCGAATTCATCATCCGACGGCACATCGACCGGTTGCCGGTTGCCGGAGGCGAGACCCTGCACGGCCTCGTCCAGCGCAAAGATCGGCCGCGTCAGGCTTTGCGCAACCAGCCGTCCACTGAAGATCAGCAGCGCCGCGCCAAACAGGCTGAACAGCAGGATCGCCAGCAGCATCGGCTGGTAGGGCGCCATCGCCGCTTCGAGAGGGTATGAAATGACAAGGCTGACCGGCGCGGTGCTGCCGAAGCTCTGGATCGTTTTCGAGGCGCCAAGCGCTGCCCGTGTCTTGAAGATGCTGCCATCCGTCCCCGGAGCATCGCCCGATGTCCGGATCTCGGCCTTGACCGGAATGGCCGACATCTGCTCAAGCGCCGACATGCGTCCGGCGTCGAGGTCTGACCAGAAGATCGCCCAGCCGACCAGGACAGGTGCTTTCACCGGCACAGCGACGGCTTGGTAGTGCTGGCCGTCCAGGCTGATGACGCCGCTCGGGCGTTCCTGCTCGATCAGCGCGTTGTAAACGGCTTCCGGCAGCTGTTGTTCCCGGGCATCCTGCGTCACATAGCGGCCGTCGGGGAAGGCCACTCCAACGTTCATGCCGTCAAGGCGCGCATTGGCATTCGCGGCGGCCGAGGCAATCGTGTCGATATCTTCCGAGGCAACTGCTTCGCGGAACCCGAAATCTGCCGCCAGCACTTCGGCGTTCGACTCCATATGGTCGCCGGACAGCGTCCAGAGCCGTTCGAACGCCGCCACGCTCGCCTTCAGTTCGCGCTCGACGGCGCGTTCCGCATTGATCTTGATACTGAAATAAACCGCCCCGGCGACCAGCAGCATGATCAGGCCGAACAGGGCCGAGTAGATGAAAGTCAGCTTGCGCCGGAGCGTGCCGCCGAACCAGTGTTCAATGCGCATGGCTCTTGACCTTGAGAGTCACAGGCACCGGCGCGGTCCGCTTGGCGGGCAGTGTTACCTTCACTTCGGCGGGCAGCGCATCCGGATGCCAGACGGTCGCCGTTTTCGCATCGGCCGGAATGTCGAGGATCACTTTTCCGTCAGCATCCGTCTTGGCCGCATAGGGCGTGTCCACCACGCGGATATAGGCGACCATCGTGTCATGGATGTTGCAGCCGATCGCCGCGATGCCGGCTTTCTCAAGCTTCACCGAGCGCGACTCGTCCTTGCCGTAGAGCTTCAGCTCGAACTTGTTACCCTTGGAGAAGGAGTAGACATGGTGGCGAACCTTGTCGAGGTTCGGGAACTTCACATCCGAACCCACTGGCGCGATCAGCACGTAGGGGCTGAATTGCAGGTTCTCCTGCTTCATCTCCAGCGGCCACGGAAACTTGACGGCTGGCGCGCCAGGACCTGCGGCGACCATCACGACGGCGTCCTTCACGGGTTTGCCGGCTGCATCCGACACCACAAATGTCACTTTCTCGGCGAGGGCAGGGCCCGTCAGCATACAGACGAATGTGGCGGCGGCAGCGAAGATGCGGAGGGCTTTGAGCATGTCTTACGTTTGCCAGAACTTGATTTCGCCAGCGTTAATCACTTGGAAAAATTTCCGGCAGATCATCGCTTTGACGATTGTTAGTCAAAACTGATCAGCCTGGGATTTCAGGCGGATCGCGCCTCCGAAAGCCGCCTCGCATGCGCCTCGAAATACCGGTTGTCCTCGTCGGGCTGTCTGTAGCCTTTGCGCCAGTTTGCGCCGCCCAGAAGCTGGAATTGCGCGGCAAGCTTCTGCTGACCCGCGGGGTCTCGAACCTCGAGGGCGCCGGCGGCGGAGCGCTCACCCCCTGGGCGCTGATCACCGGGAACGGCACCGATCGCGGCATCGGCGCCACCGCCCATTATGACTATGTCACCGTCAATGATTACGGCCTGACGAGCTATGGAGCGGCGGTGGGTCTCTATGACCGGTTCGAAGTCTCCTACTCGCGCATGGCGCTCGACACGCGCGATGTTGGCGCAGCTCTGGGGCTCGGCGAGGGCTACGAATTTGCGCAGGATGTCTGGGGCGTCAAAATGCGCGTCGCGGGAGACGCCGTGTACGGACAGGATACCTGGCTGCCGCAGATTGCTGTCGGTGCCGAGTACAAGAAATCGAACCGCGACGGCCTTGTCCAGGCGCTTGGTGCCGATGAGTCAGAGGGCGTTGATGTCTATGTCTCCGCCACCAAGCTGATCCTCGCCGAAAGCCTGCTGGCGAATGCGACGCTGCGTTATACCGGCGCGCACCAGATTGGCCTTCTCGGCTATTCGGACGAGGCGAGCCTGCAGCCGGAGTTCTCGCTCGGCTATATGCTTAGCCGCCGTTTGATCGTGGGCGGAGAATACCGCTTCAAGCCGGATGATCTTGCCTTTGCGAAGGAAGATGATTTCCTCGACCTCTTCGGTGCCTACGCCGTCAATGACACGCTGACCCTCACCGCCGGCTATGTCGATCTCGGCGAGATCGCCACGTTCGAAGACCAGCGCGGTCTCTATCTCAGCGCCCAAGTCGGATTCTAGGCCCATGAAGACACGTACGCTGCTTCTCGCCGCACTCATCCTGCCGCTCGGTTTCGCAGTTGCAGAGCCCCCACCGGGCGAACAACCTGTCGATCCCTACGAAGTCTCGAATGCCAATGCCGGCGCCGATCCCTTCGAGGGCACGGCCTTGTTTGAAGCGTTCAATGGCGAAGCCGGTATCGGCCGTATTGTCGACGACATGGTGGACCGCAACCTCGCCGATCCGCGCATCAAGGACATCTTTGCCGCCTCCGATCTCGTGCGCCTGCGCCGTACACTGAAGGAACAGTTCTGCTACATCCTCAACGGCCCGTGCGACTATACCGGCATGGACATGAAGTCGTCCCACGCCGATCACGGAATCACGAACCGCGAGTTCAATGCGCTCGTCGAAAACCTGCAGCTCGCCATGAACACCGAGGGCGTGCCGTTCCGCGCCCAGAACAAGCTGCTCGCCAAACTCGCCCCGATGCAGAGGGATGTCGTGACGCGCTGACGCGTCCGGCTTCACTGCAAAGCCTAACCCAACCGCTCCAGCACGCGTGCCCGCCCGATTAGTGGCAGGACCGCGCCCATCTCGGGCCCGTGTTCCAGTCCGAGCAGCGCTTTGCGCAGGGGCATGAACAGGCCTTTGCCCTTGCGACCCGTCGCGGCTTTCAGCGCGTTCGTCCACTCGCCCCAGCTGGCCGCGGTCAGCTCGCCAGCCGGCAGGTGCGCAGCGGCGCCGGCGA
>JAIXVM010000179.1 GCA_027482995.1 Hyphomonadaceae bacterium
ATTTCGGCGGTATTGCCCGCTTCAGCTACGCCTATATCCCGATGGCCGAGACGCTGACGCGCGCCTCGGTGGAACTCTGCACCCGCCCCTACTTGATCTGGAAGGTTGATTTCCGGCGCGACAAGCTCGGCGAAATGGACACCGAACTCTTCAAGGAGTTCTTCCACGCCCTCGCCGGCAATGGCGGCATGTGCCTGCACATCGAGAACATCTACGGCGAGAACAACCACCACATCGCCGAAAGCGGCTTCAAGGGCACCGCCCGCGCCCTGCGCACCGCCATCACCATCGACCCCCGCCTCGGCGGCAAACCCGCGAGCACCAAGGGCAGCCTTTAGGTCTGAATGGGCTGGCACGGCTTCGCACGCATGAATAGCAGCGCGACCAGGGCGGCCGCGACGGGGTAAACAACGACGTAGCCCAGTATGCCAATGTTGCGCAGCTGCATGTCACCCTGAACGACGCCGGTCAGCCCGGCAAACGCCAGCACGCCGCTCGTGACGAGCAGTCGCCGTATCCACGTACCAAGACGGCTGCCTCCGAACACGGGAGCTGCGAACAAAGCGGATAGGGCAAACAAGACATCCCAAGCCAGTATGTCCAGCGCGTAGACGATCGAAGGCCACTTGAATGCCAGCAGAACTTGCGCTGACTCCATCTCGGCGATGGCAGGATCGCGGCTGATCGTCAGGACGACGAAGTGAATACTGCACGTGAGAACCGCCATCAGGCTCATGAAGGCGAGTGACATCACGCCGAAGATTTTCGACTTTTCGTCCGCCCACGCATGGATCGACGCGGCCAGCATCAGCATCAACGGGGCAAGAAAGAGGATCAGAACTTCGAGGATCCCGAAGAATGGTTCCCCGATCGGGTCTTGCGGCGTGGGCAAGGAGAGCAAGCCCGCGACAAGCACCGCCGCGTAGGCCGGGCAAAGAATGGTGACGCCAATGGCAGAGACGACTCCCAATCTCCGGGCGGCGTCGCTGAAGGTCGCACGAGGTTCCATTTGCCAATGCTAGCACAATCGGCTGTGAACGCGCGCAATCTTGGGCAAAGGCCTGCTAAAGCACGCTCGCGTCCACCACCGCGTCGATGAGCGCCGGCTCCGCGGGCACCTGTCCGTCGAGCATCAGCATGGCGAGGCCGTGCACCAGTGACCAGGCGCGCAGCCGCCCCGCCTCGCGCACTTGCACGGGCGCGTCCGGCCCGAACAGGCCGTCGATGGCGTTGACCAGGATCTGCATCCCGTCCGATCCCCCACCTCCGGCGCTGGGCGGCGGCACAGCCACGGGCCCGTCCGGCTGCGCCATCATCAGCCGGAACAGGGACGGGTGCGCGAGCGCAAAGGTCACATAGGCCCGGCCCATCGCATTGAACGCCTCGACGCCGGGAGACGCACTCGCCATCGCCGCCTCGAACGCCTTCGCCATCCGCGCATGACCTTCGAGGCAAAGCGCGCCCAGCAGAGCCGCCTTGTCCGGAAAGTGCCGGTAGACCGCCGTCGCCGACACCCCGGCCCGGCGCGCAATCTCGCGCAGGCTGAGCGCGTCCACCGGCGCCGTGTCGATCAACTTCAGCCCCTCTTCGACCAGCGCGGAGCGCAAATCGCCATGATGGTAGCGATTTTTCTCGGATGTGATGTTGACAGTGTTATCTTTCTCGGACATGTTACCGGTGTAAACATTATTCCCTGCCGCCGCAACCTCAGAAAATCCCGAAAGGCCTGCATCATGTCCAGTCCCGTCGAAGCCGCCATCCGAGGCGCCGTCACCAAAGGCATCATGGGCGTCGCCCACTTCAACCGCGCGCATCGCAAGTCCTCGAAGCAGAACCCCTACCTCACCGGCATCCACACACCGCTCACGGCAGAGCAGACGATCACTGACCTGAAAGTCACCGGCACGATCCCGCCTGCCCTGAACGGCCTCTACCTGCGCAATGGCCCGAACCCGTTCGAGGCGCCCAATCCCGCCACCCATCACTGGTTCTCGGGCGACGGCATGCTGCACGGCATGCGCCTCCAGAACGGAGAGGCCCTTTGGTACCGCAATCGCTGGGTCCGCTCCACCGCCATCAACGCGGCTCTCGGCGAGCCCGCGACCCCCGGCCCCAAAAGCAGCTTCGAAAGCCCGAACACCAACGTCGTCGCGTTCGGCGGCAAGATCTGGGCACTCGTCGAAGCCGGCGGCCTGCCCGTCGAAGTCTCGGACCTCCTCGAAACCCGTACACGGAGCGATTTCGAGGGCTTGCTTTCGAAAGGCTTCGCCGCCCACCCGCACCTCGATCCGCTCACCGGCGAAACCCACGCGATCTGCTACAATGCGATGGAGCCGGCCACGATCTGGCACACCGTGATCACCGCGGACGGCGCCGTACGCCGCCATGAACCCATCTCCGTCCAGGACGGCCCCTCGATCCACGACTGCATGATCACGAAGAACTACGTCATCGTGATGGACCTGCCGGTCACCTTCTCGATGCCCGCCCTGATCGCGGGGGACTCCTTCCCCTATCGCTGGAACCCGAAGCACGCCGCCCGCATCGGCCTCCTGCCCCGCGAAGGCCGCGGCGACGAGATCATCTGGTGCAGCGTCGAGCCCTGCTACATCTTCCATCCCGCCAATGCCTTCGAGACGGATGATGGCAAGGTCGTGATGGATGCCTGCGTCCACACCGATATGTTCGCAGACGGACATTTCGGCCCGAACACATCCTCCACCGCGTTTGAAAGCCTGGAGATCGACCCCGTCGCCCGCCGCGTCACGCGCACCGTCATCGATGCCTCGCCCCAGGAATTTCCGCGTCCGGATGAACGCCGCCTCGGCCAGCCCTACCGTTACGCCTACACCCTTGCCCTCCCCGCCCACGGCGACCCCGGCTTCGTCGGCGACCCGCGCCTCTTCAAGCACGACCTCGGCGCCCGCACCCGCGAAGTGCACGATTTCGGCGAGGGCCACATGCCGGGCGAGTTCGTCTTCGTCCCGGCGCACGCCACTGCCGAAGAAGACGAAGGCTGGCTGATCGGCTACGTCGCCGACATCGCCCGCGGCACCACGGACTTCGTGATCCTCGACGCCCGTAACTTTGCCGGCCCGCCCGTCGCCACGATCACGATCCCCGGCCGCATTCCGCCCGGCTTCCACGGCAACTGGGTCGCTCTTCCGTAAGCGGAGCGCTCACCGGGCTGATTGACGATTCCGCTTTGACTCCCGCCCCTCCGGCGCAATGATCCCCGCGAAAGCGGGGCTGCCCATGATCTTCGAGAACAAGACCAACCTGGCTCTGGCCGTCAGCCTCGCCGCGCTTGCAGGCTTCACCGACGCCGTGGGCTTCCGGACGCTGGGCGGCTTCTTCGTCTCCTTCATGACCGGCAACTCGACCCGCCTGGCGGTCAATTTGGCGGAACTCAACCTCACCGCCCTCGCCCTCCTGCCGCTCGGCATCATCGCGCTGTTCGTCTGCGGCGTGATGGCGGGCGCCGTCGTGCGCGGACGCACCCCTGCCCGCAAGGGCGCGGCCGTGATGGCCTTCGTCGCCGCCTGCCTCATCGCCGCCGCCACGCTCAGCGCCTTCGGCCGGGACACCGCCGCGGTCATCCTGCTGATCCTCGCGATGGGCGCCTCGAACAATGTCTTCGTCAGGGAAGGCGAGGTCAGCATCGGCGTGACCTACATGACCGGCACCCTGGTCAAGCTCGGCCAGCGTCTCGCCAGCGGCCTCGCGGGCAGCGGCGCGAAGCCTTGGTTCCCGTATCTTGCGCTCTGGCTCGGGCTAATCGCCGGCGCGGTCGCCGGCTCCTACACCTACACCCTCCTCGGGCTCGCCTGCCTGTGGATCGCGTCCGGCCTCGCCATCGCGCTGCTGCTCAGCCTGCTCTATCACCCGCCCCTGCGCGGCCACTAACCGGTCGGATCTTCATCCTTCGCCGGCTGGCGCGCGACCAGCAGCTTGTCGATGCGGCGCCCGTCCATGTCGATCACTTCATAGCGCCAGCCAAACGACACCACGACATCCCCCAGCTGCGGAATGCGCTGCAGGTGGTGAATCACAAGGCCCGCAACGGTCGTGAACGGAGGATCATCCTCCGCCGTCAGCGGCTGGCCGAGGCCGATCTCGGCATCCTCGATTGCGGTGCGTCCGTCGATCAGCCAGGAGCCATCCTCGCGCTTCTGCGGCCGCGCCAGTCCGTCCTCCGGCGAGAACGCCACATCGCCCGCAATCGCGCCCAGCACGTCCGCCGCGCTGACGATCCCCTCGACATGCCCCAGCTCGTCCGTCACCAGCGCCATCTGCACCGGGCTCGCCTGCATGCTCTCGAGCAGGTTCAGCACCGTCATCGTATCCGGCACAAAAAGGGGCTCATGCCCCGCCGTTTCGAAATCCGGAATCCGCTTGCCTTCGGATTTCGCCAGAAGGTCCTTGGTCTGAACAACGCACACCACATGCTCGAGATCGCCCCGCGCCACCGGAAAGCGCGAATGGCCGCTCTCGGCGATGATCTTCAGAAGCTCCTCCGGCGGATCATCAAGATCGAGCCAGGTCACTTCCTTGCGCGGCGTCATGATCGAGCGCACGTCCCGGTCGGCAAGGCGCATCACGCTGCGGATCATCGCGCGCTCGTCCTCGTCGATGGCGCCGCTGGCCGCGCCTTCCTCGATCACGCTCTCGATCTCTTCTTCCGTCATCTGATCGGTGTTGACCTTGGACAGCCCGAACACCGACAGCACGAGGTTGGTGGACACGCGCAGCACGTAGACAATCGGGAACGCCACCCGCGACAAGGCCGACATCGGCGGCGCGATCAGGCTCGCAAACGTCTCGGGCGCCGTGATCGCGATCCGCTTCGGCACCAGTTCCCCGATCACGATCGACAGGAAGGTCGTCGCCGCGATCACGAAGCTGAACGCGATCAGGTCGGCGTGCTTGGCGAGCGCCGGGAACGTGCCCGAAATGAACGGTGCCACATCTTCGGCCAGGGCGGTTGCACCATAGGCACCCGCAATGATCCCGATCAGCGTGATGCCGACCTGCACGGTGGACAGGAACCGCGACGGATCCTCCTGCAGCTGCAGCGCGACCTTGGCGCCCCGGTCGCCTTTTTCGGCGCGGGCTTGCAGACGGCTCCGGCGGGAGGACACAATGGCGAGTTCTGAAAGCGCAAACACGCCGTTCAGGGCGATCAGCGCGATGAGTATAAGAAGATCCATGATGGGCGCGTATCGCATGATTTTCCCGGAATCTCCAAGCGAATCTCCAAGCCTTGTTCTCGGGCTGCCCCCCCGCTAAGAGCCCGCATGACCCGCGTTGCGCTCATCGATTACGGCTCCGGAAACCTGCATTCCTGCGCGCGCGCCCTCGCCGCCGCGGCCGGAAGCGCCGATGACATCAAGGTTACCAACAATCCCGAGGATATCGCAGCGGCAGACCGGATCGTCCTGCCCGGCGTCGGCCACTTTGCCGACTGCGCCCATGCCCTCGCCGCCGTGCCCGGCCTCTTCGAGGCGATGGAAAAGCACATCATACGCTACGGCCGCCCCTTCCTCGGCATCTGCGTCGGCCTGCAACTGCTGCTGGATTTCGGCCTCGAGGATGGCCGCACCGAAGGCTTCGGCTGGATCCCCGGCAAGGTCGTCGCGCTCGAGCCCGCCCCCGGCCGCCCGGTGCCGCATGTCGGCTGGAACCAGGTCGAGCTGCGCGGCCCCCACCCCGTTCTGGACGGCCTTGGCCCCGAGCCGCACGCCTATTTCACCCACTCCTATGCCTGCCAGCCCCGCCGGATCGACTATGTCGCCGCCTGGTCCCATTATGGCGACCCGATCGCCGCCGCCCTCGCCCACGACAACCTCTTCGGCACCCAGTTCCACCCCGAAAAGAGCCAGAAGGTCGGCCTGACGATCCTGTCGAATTTTCTGACGTGGAAACCCTGAAGCCCCTCGCGAGGATCAGAAATCGCGCCGCGATTTCCCGAGCGAGGCCGCGCGCCGCAAGGCGCGTGGCAAGAAAGACTTAAAGCCCCCTCGCCCGCTTGCGGGAGAGGGGGTTGGGGGTGAGGGCTCTTGACCCTATAAGCCGCGCCAGAAACAGAGCCCCCTCACCCCCGGCCCCTCTCCCCGCACGCGGGGCGAGGGGGGAAGACAAAGTCCATGACCTTCACCCTCTACCCCGCGATTGACCTGAAAGACGGCGCCTGCGTCCGCCTCCTGCGCGGCGAGATGGACGCGGCCACCGTCTTCAACACCGATCCGGCCGATCAGGCCCGCGCCTTCCACGCGATGGGCTTCACCCACCTCCACGTCGTGGACCTCAACGGCGCCTTCGAAGGCCACCCCGTCAACCGCGCTGCCGTGACAAGCATCCTGAAGGCCACCCCCGCCCCCGTCCAGCTCGGCGGCGGCATCCGCACCCGCGCCCAGATCGACGCCTGGCTGGAGGCCGGCATCGCCCGCGTCATCCTCGGCACCATCGCCCTGCGCGATCCCGAACTCGTCAAATCCGCCGCCCGCGCCCTGCCGGGCTGTGTCGTCGTCGGCATCGACGCGAAAGAGGGCATGGTCGCCGTCGAAGGCTGGGCCGAGACCAGCGACATGCGCGCCACCGACCTTGCCAAAGCCTTCGAAGGCTGCGGCGTCGCCGCCATCATCGCCACCGACATCAGCCGAGACGGCCTGAAGACCGGCGTCAATGTTCCGTTCACGGCGGAACTCGCAAACTCTGTCAGCATACCGATCATCGCCAGCGGCGGCGTCAAAAGCGTGGACGACATCCGCGCCTTGCGCGCCTCAGGCGCCCCCATCGCCGGCACCATCCTGGGCCGCGCGCTGTATGACGGAGATATCGATGCGGCGGAGGCGGTTAGGGCGGCGGGGTAGCGAGCCGCGGTCATCCTCGATACCTTGGCTCGAAGTTCTCTCTGATTCCCGTTTTGCGAGAGTCATAGCGACGCCGCTTTCGACTCGATATCGAATAGCGCTTTCAGCTGGCTGAGGCTCCAAACATGAATGACGGCGATCCTGAGAAGGAACACCCTACGGACGTGTATGTCATAGCCGACCGGTGGGTTCGATGGGCTCTTCGAATAGTGCTTTTGTTTGCGGCGGTCGGATTTCTCGCTTGGGCCAGCGACGACCAGCTAGCGCGTCTTGCAAACTGGGTTTCTTTCGTTTGGCCTATTGCGACGTTGTACATTGTGACACTCGAGCCGCACTTTCTGGCATGGGTTATCGCAAAAGTTAGACGAGCATTTGAGATTGGGCAGGCCAAGAAGAATAGACGCCGTGTTGGCTGGTTTTCTTGGCAATCAAGACGCGGCAACGAAACAGGAGAACGTCCTACGGAGTCGTCGAAAGACTCCAACGATGCAGCGATACTCATAGACGAGGGTCTCAACTCACGCGAAGGAATCGTGGGTTCAATAGAATCTCGCGTTCAAGCTTCACGCGAACAAATTGGAGCAAGTCCGATCTCTATCGTTGGACTTGCCATTCTCGGCATGTTCGTCGCGGCAGGAGTGTTTCAATCAGATCGAATGACTTCCGCTATTTCAGCTCCGCGTATCGAGACAATCGTCGAGCTTCCTAAGGATGTCGTCGAAGTTAATCCTGTTCCAGAACGCAGCCCGGAAGAGACTCAAGAGGGTTTACTCCAGTCCCAGACTGGTCGTTCGTACATTGAGGTACAAGCGGGGGACACATGCTACGGAATCGCTATTTCTTGCGTTGGAGATGGCGAGCGTTTTGTTGAACTTGGGGGAGCGGCGAACGACTGGCTCGATGTTTCAAATCGCGAACGCTGTTTGATCCGCCCTGCCGACAAACTGAAGCTACCCGATAAGTGGCCATCCGGTTGCGCCGACTAGAATTTCCAAAACACTGCATCCTCGGGCACGCTTGCCGCTTCCCATCGGCGCCCCTATCGTCCCGCCGCAAACGGAGAACCCACCATGCCGGACGATCTCGTCGCGCGTCTCAACGCCTTCACGGCGAACAAGCATCCTGGCCATGTCGGGGTCTCGCTCACCCATTGCGAGGCGACCCGCGTGGAAGGCCGCCTGACCGTCACCGAAGCCGTGGTCGCCGGCACCGGCTTTCTCTGGGCGCCGGTCGTCATCACGCTGGCGGACTGGCTCTGCGCCGCCGGCATGTCGCCCAACCTGAAAGAGGGCGAAAGCTTCACGACCGTCGAGCTGAAAACCAATTTCCTCGGCAGCGCCAAGGTCGGCGAAGTCGTCTCCGGCGTGGCCACGCCCGCGCACCGGGGCCGCACCACGCATGTCTGGGATGTGGAAGTCACCAACGAGAACACCGGCAAGGTGATCGCCCTGTTCCGCTGTACACAGATGATCCTCGCGCCGCGGCGCGACTAGCTCAGATCACGCGCGCATCGGCTGCGGCCCGCGGCGGCGCGGATCGTCAGCAAAGCTTTGCGCGCGGTTCTTGCCGGAATGCTTGGCGCGGTAGAGCGCATGGTCGGCCCGGCTGAGCAGGGCAGACACGGTCTCGCCCGCCGTGCCCGCGCTGAAGCCCAGGCTCACCGTCACCGACAGGCGCACGCCGCCATGCACGCAGTCCGTCTCGCCCACGGCGCGCACGGCGGCCGCAAAACTGGCACGCGCCTCGGCCTCGTCCGCGAATACGCCGGCGATGGCAAACTCCTCCCCGCCAAGGCGCGCCACCAGCCCGCCCGGCGGCGCCCAGGCCGACAGAACACGCCCCACGGATTTCAGAACCGCGTCGCCCGCCTCATGGCCGAATTCGTCATTCACCAGCTTGAAATTGTCGATGTCGGCGATCGCGCAATAGACAAAGCCGCCGCCCGCCTGCGCCTGCAGCGCACTCGCCGCCGTGAAGAAAGCCCGCCGGTTCGGCAGGTCCGTCAGCTCGTCCACATTCGCCAGCCGGTGATTCTCGTGCGCGAGGCGCTCGGCTTTCATCTGTGCCCGGAGGATAAAGTAGGAACAGCTCGGCGCAATGATCGCCGGCAGCACAATGCAGCTGATGTAGATGGACGTGACATCGATCACCGGATCGAGCTGCAGCCAGATATACACCGGCACGAACGACGCAAGCACGGACCCGACCGTGATGATCACGCCCGTGAGAATCGCCCTGCGAAGATCAGCCGGAACCTGCATCTGCCTCATTCTTCCACCGGACAATCTAGCAACCTTTGTTTAACGCCCGGCGCGCGTCGCCGCGGAAATTTCACCAATTCGGCTTGACATGCAAGGCATGTTCATGTTATGTTCTTCTCCGAGATGGGCTATTCACCTGCTCTCGGGGCGGCTAAACGGCGCGCATGCTGAAAACACGCATCATCCCCTGCTTGGACGTGAAAGACGGGCGCACCGTCAAGGGCGTCAACTTCGTGGACCTGAAGGATGCGGGCGACCCCGTCGCCCTCGCCCGTGCCTATGACGCGCAAGGGGCAGACGAGCTCTGTTTCCTGGACATCACTGCCAGCCATGAAGGCCGCGGCACGTTACTCGAAACGGTCAGCCGCACCGCGGAGGCCTGTTTCATGCCCCTCACCGTCGGCGGCGGTGTGCGCTCGGTGGACGACATGGTCGCCCTCCTGCGCGCGGGCGCCGACAAGGTGGCGATCAATTCGGCGGCGGTGTCGGATCCGGGTCTCATCTCGGCCTGCGCCGCAAAGGCCGGCCGGCAATGCGTCGTCGTGGCGATCGACGCCAGAAAGACGGGCGACCATTGGGAGATATTCACCAAGGGCGGCCGTGAGGCGACGGGCATTGACGCGGTTAACTTCGCCCGCCTCGCGGCTTCGAAGGGCGCGGGCGAGATCCTGCTGACCTCGATGGACCGGGACGGCACCAAGACGGGCTATGACATCGCCCTCCTAAAAGCGGTGTCCTCCGCGGTGACCATCCCCGTCATCGCCTCCGGCGGCGCGGGCAGCGTGGCCGATTTTGCCCCCGCCATCCTCGAAGGCGGGGCGAGCGCGGTGCTCGCCGCGTCGATCTTCCACTTCGGCGAGGCCACCCTTGCCGAAGCGCGGGACGCCCTCCGCAAGGCGGGCGCCCCGGTGCGTACGGTCTAGCTACTCCGCAAACACCGGTTTGCGTTTCTGCATCTCGGCCATCACGGCCTCGATCTGGTTGGGCGTGCGCATGACTTTCAGCTGCTCGCTGCTTTCAAGGAGCAGCAGCTCGGCATCGCTGGAATCGGCCATCGCGTTGCACAGCACCTTCGCGCCGCGCATCGCGGCCGGGTGTTTGCCCGCGATCAGCTTGGCCAGCCAGAGGGCGTCTTCGAGCGGCGTGTCGGACACCTTGGTGGCAAAGCCGAGCGCATGGGCTTCGGCGCCCTTGAACTCGCGGTTCGTGTAGGTCAGTTCACGGATCACATCGTCGCGGACATTGCCGCGCCACAGCGGGAAGCCCGCCATGTCCGGCACGAGGCCCCATTTCATTTCCATGATGGCGCAGCGCGTATCGGGATGGATGATGCGGATATCGGCGCCCGACATGATCTGGAACCCGCCGCCGAAGGCGATGCCGTGGACGGCGGCAATCACCGGCACGGGAAGTTCGCGCCAGCCCCAGGCGACATGCTGGGCAAGGTTGGCGAGGCCGTGGCTGCGGCTGCCGAGGCTGCCGGTGGCGCCTTCGCCCTGTTTCTTGCCGTCGCCCGGCTGGGCCATCGAGGAGAGGTCAAGCCCGGCGCAGAAGGCGCGGCCTTCGCCGGACAGGACCACGGCGCGCAGGCCCTTGGTCTGGCCAAGCTGCGCGATGGCTTCGGCGATGCCCGCGAACATGGCGGGGTCGAGGGCATTCATCTTGTCGGTGCGCACGAGGCGGACATCCGCCACGCCGTCTTCGAGCATCGTGATCGTAACGCGGTCTTGCATGGGTGTTCCTCCGGAAGGTTTATCCAAAGCTGGCCCCCTTCCCCGGCGTTCGTCAAGCGCTGGCGGGTGACGGCGCCGCGAGGGCAGGCTAAACGGCGGGGAACTGGAGACCGATCCATGACCGCCCTTGCCTCCCCTGACCGGCTCGTCGCCGCGCTCGCGCACCTTGCCGGCACCATCGATGCGCGCGCGTCGGACGGCGACAACGGCAAGAGCTGGACCGCGAAATTGCTGGCCAAGGGGCCGGAGGCCTGCGCGGACAAGGTGGCCGAAGAGGGCGGCGAGCTTGCGGACGCCGTGCGCGGCGAAAGCGATGCGCGGGTCGCGAGCGAAGCGGCGGATGTGCTCTACCATGTGTTCGTGGCGCTCCGGTCGCGCGGCGTGAGCCTGGATGATGTGGCGGCGGCGCTGGAGGCCCGGCAGGGCACCAGCGGACTTGACGAAAAGGCGGGGCGGCAGTCCGACTAAGCCCTTCATCCGGTATCGATCCCTTCCCACGCCTGCGGCCTTGCGGCGGCGTCGAGGCGCATCAGCAGCGTGTCGACGCCCGGGCCGATGCGGCGGATCACGGACCAGGGCACGGGCAGCTCGCGCAGCGCGCGGCCGGTAAAGCGGCGCAGGAAGCGCGCGAGGCGCAGGGCGTGCGGCGCCGGATTGGCCATCACGGAGACGAGACGCTGGACCGCTTCCATGAGCAGCGCGTGCTGCAGTTCGGGCGGGTCTTCGCCGAGGCTGGCGCGGGCCCGGCGCGCGGGGTGTTCGATCAGGGGAAAGAGGTAGCGGCTTGAGCGGGCGCCTTCGCGCGCGACCGGTTCGTCCGGGAGCGGAGGAAGCGGGGCGAGCGGCGGCAGGCGGATCTCTGCGGCAAGGACGTGAAGGTAGCGGCGCACGAGCGCGGTGAGCGCGGCAAGGTGCGCGCGGGCGTCCAGCGCGATCTGCGCAAACGCCTCCGGCGCGGTGGCGCGCAGCCACGTGCGCAGCGCGGCGAGCAGCTCCGCGATGGGATACCAGAGGTCAGGGTGCGGACGGGTCATCGCCGCAGAGTACGCCGGGGCACAACCCTGCCGGATTCGTGGCGACGGATTATTTCATAGAGGCTTGATGGTGTTCAGAATCTTGTTCTGAAGAGGCCCGGGAACGTAGGCGTTCGCGAGTGCGTGTGCACCGAAATGCGACGCCCCAAGCAGGATCAAAAGATCTGGGTCCCGGCTTTCGCCGAGATTACAAGGGGGGTGGGCTCATCCTTCGACTTCGCTCAGGGTGAGATTGCGTTTGGGACGAAGCCCCTCACCCCTGCCCCTCTCCCAAGGGAGAGGGGTAAGGTGCGTTACTTTTTGCCGGGCGGCTTTACCGCTTGCAGCGTCGTGGTTTTCACGTCGCGGCCGAGGCCGACTTTCTTGCCGTAGCTGGGGGCGCCGGCGCCTGCACCGGAGACGGCTGGACGGGTGACACGCTCCGTGAGCGGAGGGATGGCCATGGCGGCGGGATTGATCGGGTGCTCGTCGAAGAGGCTGGCGAGCTGCTCCGTCATCGCGCCGCCGAGCTGTTCGGCGTCCACGATCGTGACGGCCCGCTTGTAATAGCGGGTGACGTCATGGCCGATGCCGATGGCGATGAGTTCGACGGGCGAGCGGTTCTCGATCTCGTCGATCACCTGCCGGAGGTGGCGTTCGAGATAATTGCCGATGTTCACGTTGAGCGTGGAGTCGTCGACCGGCGCGCCGTCCGAGATCACCATCAGGATCTTGCGCTGCTCGGGGCGGGCGAGAATCCGGTCGTGCGCCCAGAGGAGGGCTTCGCCGTCGATGTTTTCCTTCAGAAGGCCTTCGCGCATCATCAGGCCGAGATTGCGGCGCGCGCGGCGCCAGGGCATGTCGGCGCCCTTGTAGATGATGTGGCGGATATCGTTGAGACGGCCCGGGCCTGCGGGCTTGCCGGCCTTGACCCAGTCCTCGCGGCTCATGCCGCCTTTCCAGGCCTTTGTGGTGAAGCCGAGGATTTCGGTTTTCACGGCGCAGCG
>JAIXVM010000091.1 GCA_027482995.1 Hyphomonadaceae bacterium
CCCCATGGCCGGCGTCCTGACCCTGATGATTGCGACACTCGGCTCTCAGGGGAAACTCTACACCGAGGCCATCGAGAGTTCGGACGCGCGCCCGATTGAGGCCGTCCGCGCGGCTGGCGGCAATTGGTTTGCCCAGATTCGCTTCGGTGTGCTGCCGCAAGTTTTCCCGATCATTGTTTCATATCTGCTTCTGCGTTTGGAGGTGAATCTCGCGGCGGCTGCAGCACTTGGAATCGTCGGTGCAGGAGGCATCGGCCTCGAGTTGGAGCGCGCCATAACCTACACCGAGTTTGATACATACTTCGCGATTCTGCGGATGATCATCTTCATGATCTTCGTGATCGATCTGACATCCGAGTTCATCCGTCATCGTCTCATGGGCCTGAAGGTGTATGCATGACCAGCCTCGCAATGACTGAAGACCCGGCTGTGCGGGCAAGCATGAGCGCGGCGCGGCGGCGGTCCTTTTGGATATGGGGCGCTTGGACGTCAGTACTTGGACTGGTTGCCTGGTGCGCGATCGACCTCGGCTTGTCGTTGGACCAGTTCGGATTGGGACTTCATAAACTCGGCGGGTTCCTTTCGGCGATGTGGCCTCCGAGCGATGGTGGTCAACTCCTGCGGATCGTGGACGCGCTGGTGCAGACGTTCGCGATGGCCTTCGCGGGCACGGTTATCGGGGCAGCGGTGGCTGCGCCATTGGGCATTCTCGGCGCCAAAACAGTTGTATCCAATCCGGTGATACACTTCCTGCTTCGGCGGTTCTTTGACATTTTCCGCGGTGTGCCTGCGATTGTATGGGCATTGATCTTGATTGCCGCGTTTGGATTAGGCCCGCTCGCCGGTGTTATCGCGCTGGCGCTGGAGGATGCGCCGCGTTTCGCAAAGCTCTTCGGAGAGTCGATCGAGAACGCGGATTCACGGCCGCGTGAGGCGGTCAAGGCTGCCGGAGGCTCAACCGTCGCCGGTATCCGGTTTGGTCTGCTGCCACAGACAATCCCTATCTGGGCGAGCCAATGCCTGTATTTTCTGGAGCGCAACTTCCGCTCAGCTGCGGTTCTGGGGATAGTCGGTGCGGGCGGCATAGGCTTTGAACTGTCAGAACGCATCCGCATCTTTGCCTTCGACGAAGTATTGTTCATCACCGGACTTTACATGATCTGCGTGGCTGTCTTGGACTTTGCCTCGGGCGAACTGCGCAAGCGCCTGCAATAGTCAGTCCGTATAGGGACGAAAGGCGTTCACGGGTGCGCTGAGCGGTGCGGACCCTTCGAGCGACGCAGCCGTCGCTCCCCATTGGCAGGCATGATTCAGCGCCCGCTCCATGTCTGCCCTGGCTGCCAGAGCCTGCATCAAGCCGGCAGCAAAGACGTCACCGGCTCCAGTGGCGTCCTTGACCTGAGCCGGTCGCCCCGGTGCCGTGACCATTCTGTCACCGCTGAAGGCCAAAGCCCCTCGCGCGCCGAGCGTCAACACCAGCCAGCGCAGCCTTGTGCCCGCGATTTCGCGGACGCGGCGGAACGCGGCGCCGGGATCGGGATCGATAAGGTCATTCGACGATGCAACGACAATATCAGCCCTCGGCAGGAGTTCGCCGCCGCCCCAATGCGCGATCGTCAAAGTCTCCGATGGAATGTCCACCGCGATAGGCGCCCGCAGAAACACGCCGCCGAAGGGCTCTGCCGCAAGGCGGCGTGCAACCGCGTCTGACAATCGAGCAGTTGATGCCGAATAGGATCGATTCTGTGCTACGTCTTCGGCTGGCCGCACGCCGATGATTGTTCGTTCGCCCGCCGGATCAACAAGAATAAGAGTCAGCGCTGACGGGGTGTCGGTCGGTTCAACCAGCGCCACATCCACGCCGGCCTGTTCTAGCGCGGCACGGACCAACCGGCCGGGAACGTCGCGCGAAAGCACGCCCCCGACGGTCACCGCGCAACCCGCCTTCGCCAGCGCGACGGCGGCATTGGCCGCTCCGCCTCCGAGTCGCCCTGGCAGCGGGTGAGGGTCGGACAGAGCAGTCGCCAAAAGCTCCCCGCCCAGCCTCGCGCCCGGCATGACCGGTCCGGACAGCCGGATTACCCGGTCCCATGCCAAACCGCCCAAAATCAGGAACTTCGTCATGCCATCCCGTTGCCAGATTATGACTTGTCTCGACAAGTCCTTGATCTGCTGACTGTCGACGGCGGCACATGTCACACCAGAGTTACGCGGCGAGTCTACGATGCGGCAATCGTTCAAGAGGTCGATCCATGCTTGAGTTGCGCGCGCTCACCAAGTCGTTCGGAAACACGGTCGCCGTGGATAACGTTTCGCTTTCGATTTCCAAAGGCGAAATGGTCGGGATCATCGGCCGCTCGGGCGCGGGAAAGTCGACCTTGCTGCGGACGATCAATCGGCTGGCTGAACCAGACACTGGCGACATCCTCTGGGATGGTAAATCCGTATCTGGCCTGTCCGGCAGCGCATTGCGAAACTGGCGGCGGCAGGCCGCAATGATCTTTCAGCAGTTTCAACTCGCCCCTCGGCTCGATGTGCTCACCAATGTGCTGATTGGCTCGCTGCATGACCGGCCGGTCGTGCCGACACTGTTCAAGCAATTCCCAGCCGAGATGCGCGCGAGGGCCTTCGAAGAGCTTCAAGCACTCGACATGGCGCAATGTGCTTTGCAGCGCGCGCAGACCCTTTCTGGCGGTCAGCAACAGCGTGTGGCGATCGCACGGGCGATGATGCAAAATCCGGACATTATCCTTGCGGACGAGCCTATCTCTTCGCTCGATGTCTCGAATGCGAATACCGTGATGCAGGCACTTCAGAGGATCAATCGCGAACGCGGGATGACCGTGATGGTCAATCTCCATACCCTCGGCGTGGCGAGACGCTACTGTCCGCGGATTATCGGCATGATCTCCGGCAAGGTTGTGTTTGACGGACCGCCTATGGCGCTGAATGATGCGGCGCTGAACGAAATTTATCGTGGCCCGATGGATGATCCGGACATGCCCGAACATTACGAAGCGGCCGCGTGACCGGGCGCCTTCAGGATCGCCCGCTGCCTCCGGGCTATCGCTACTATGGTTCGAAGCGCGACGCGGCAGCAAGCGTAGCAATAGACGGGGCTGAAGCTGTTCCATCGGAGCCGCAGGTCCATCCCGAGGGCTCGGTTCACGATTGCATCCTGGGGCCCTGGGTGCGCGTAGGCGCACGCACCAGCCTGAATGAAGTGTGGATGGGCGCTTATAGCTACATCGTGTCCGACTCGAGCGCGACCTATAGCGACATTGGAAAGTTCTGTTCGATCGCGCGGGATGTCCGCATCAATCCTGGCAATCACCCGATGTGGCGTGCGGCCTTACACCACTTCTCCTACCGGTCGGTCTCCTACCAGCTTGGCGAGGAAGACGACCGTGAATTCTTCGAGTGGCGCCGGAGCCACCGCGTGGTGCTGGGCGATGATGTCTGGATCGGCCATGGCGCGACAATCCTGCCCGGGGTGACCTTGGGAACAGGCGCCGCCATCGGGGCTGGCGCAGTTGTCTCAAAGGATGTGCCGGATTTCATGATCGTTGGCG
>JAIXVM010000117.1 GCA_027482995.1 Hyphomonadaceae bacterium
CCAGTGACGTGGTCGTTGTCTTGCCATGGGTGCCCGCGATGCAGACCGTGTATTTGAGCCGTGTGATCTCGGCCAGCATGTTGGCCCGCCGCACTACGGGTATGCCCGCCGCGCGCGCTGCTTGCACTTCCGGATTGTCCCGCCGGATGGCGGACGAGATGATCACCGTGCCGGCGCCTGTGACGTTCTCCGGCTTGTGGCCGATGAACACTTTCACGCCGCGCGCGCGCAGGCGTTCGACGTTGGCACTGTCGGCGACGTCGGAGCCCTGCACCTCATAGCCCATCGTCAGCATCACGTCGGCGATGCCGGACATGCCAATGCCGCCGATACCGACGATATGTGCGGGGCCTACGGAAAACGGGGTGGGTGCCGTCATGAGTCGATTCCTGGTCCTAGATCGTGCGGCGCGTCAGCGACATGATGAGCCCCGCGATGGCGGTCACAAGCATGGCGCCGATGATGACCGTCAGCATGTTCTCGTTCACCGCGCCGCTGGCATAGGTTTCATCTGCGCCGCTGCTCACTGCCTGAGTATGCGAAAAGAAGGACATCCAGAAGATGCCCACGGTAAAGCCCCAGGCTGCCGAAAGCAGGCGCGACGATCCCTGGCTCAGCGTGCGCACGCCGCCCCAGATCAGCGCGCCGGCGGCTATAAAGTCCACGATCCAGAATGGCCAGGGCTGCCAGTTTCCCCAGTTGCGCACGATCTCGGCAATCGCGAGGAACAGGCCGAATCCGAGCGCCAGCCACGCGGAATTGCGGATCATAGCTCCGCAATCCGCTCTGCAAGGTCTGCGAGTTCGGCGGCCGCGTTCGGTTTGGCGGCGGACTTCGCTGCGGCCGCCCGCGCCTTGAGGTCATCCGGATCCGATAGCCGGGCCGCGATCAATGCGCCGAGAAGAACCGGTGTCACATTGGCTTCCAGCAGCATGTCGGCGGCGCCAACATCCGTGAGGGCTTCTGCATTGGCGGCCTGATGGTCGTCCATTGCGATCTCGAGGGGGATCAGGATCGACGGGCGTCCGACTGCCGCCAGCTCACTGACTGTGCCTGCGCCGGAACGCGCGATCACCAGATGCGCATCAGCAAGCCGGTCCGGCATGTCCGAGAAGAAGGGCGCCAGTTCGCACTCGACCTGGGCGAACCGGTAGAGCGCCCGCACCGCTTCGACTTGTTCTTCCCGGACTTGCTGGACCACCTTGATCCGCGCCAGCAGCGGCGGAGGTATTTGCTTTGTAATGGCGTGGGGCACCATTTCACCAATAATGCGCGAGCCCTGGCTTCCGCCGGTGACGAGAATGTTCAGCGTCCCGTTCGTCGGCGGGAAAGGCCGCGCGGCAGCCGCAAGAATGGGCGCGCGCACCGGATTGCCGACAGCCATGTGGGCAGACCCTGGCGGCAGGAAGTCGAGCCGGGCAAATCCGCTGCACACCAGCTTTGCATGCTTGGCAAACTGCCGGTTGACGCGGCCGAGCACTGCGTTCTGCTCATGTATGATGATCGGCACGCGCTGCCGCCGCGCCGCCGCCAGCGCCGGAAAGGCCGGGTAGCCGCCAAAGCCCGCAACAAGCGCTGGCCGGTGCTGTTTCAGCAAACGGGAGGCCTTGGCGATTCCGGCATTGATTTTCAGGGCGGCGCCCGGAAGCTTCCACGGCTTGCGGAAGTTCGGCGAGGCCGCTTCGATCTCTTCCTTCCAGTCGGCCGGGAAGTCGGCGGCATAGCGCAGTCCCCGCGAGTCCGAGATCAGGGCGATCCGCCAGCCGCGCGCGCGCATCTCGTCGGCAAAGGCGCGGGCCGGAAACATGTGCCCACCCGTGCCGCCTGCGGCGATCACAACCAGTTTTTCAGGGGCAGTTTTAGCCATACGGCCCATGGCTCCTCGTGCCTTCGCCGCGCACGAGAGCAAGCGCAAGGCCGAGCGTCAATCCCATCCCGGCCATCGACGAGCCGCCATAGGAGATGAAAGGCAGCGTGAGCCCGGTCGGCGGCACGATCCCGAGGTTGACGCCGATGTTGATGGCGGCCTGAAGCACAAACAGGGCGAACAGACCGGCCGCCGCCGTCCGCGCAAACCCATCCTCGATTCGGGCGGCGGCCCGGAAGCCGCGAATCGCGATCAAGCCGTAGATGGCCATCACGGCGACGATGGCGACAAGGCCGAACTCCTCGGCGATGACGGCGAAGATGAAATCCGTATGGGCCTCAGGGATCAGGGATTTCACCTGCCCTTCCCCCGGCCCGGTGCCGAACAGCCAGCCCCGGCCGATCGCATCCCGCGCCATGTCGATCTGGAACGTATCGCTGGCACTGGACGGATTGAACACCATGTCCACCCGCCGTTTGACATTCGGGATCACGGTATACAGCACCGCGGCCAGCGCGGCGCCGCCGGCCGCAAATCCGATGATCCAGCGCTTCGGCAGGCCGCTGACATAAAAGGTGGCAACGAAGGCAGCCGAGATGAGCGCGGCGCCCCCGACATCGGGTTGCAGCAGGAACAGGCCAAGCGTGATGGCAAAGAAGATGAAAGACACGACGGCCCAGGGCCCGGCGGGATACCGCTCACGCTGCGCCAGCAACCAGGCACACAGGACGATCAGGCCGGGTTTGGCGACTTCGCTGGGCTGGACCGAAAAGGCGCTGAACCGGAACCAGCTTTGCGCGCCGTTCACCTCGTGACCGATCGCGAGGATCAGCCCCATGAGAATGAGGGCGCCAAGGAAAAGCAGCACGCCAATCCGCCGCGCCCATTTCCGGTTCAGTGTACTGACGGCCAGCATGAGGCCAAGACCGATCGTGGCATGCACGGCCTGCCGGTAGATGAAGTGGTAGGTGTTCTCATAGCCGATCGTGGCCGCGGCGGACGGCCCGGCCGCCAGCGACATCAACAGGCCGATCGCGGCGAGAAGGGCGATGCCGGCGACCAGCCCCCAGTCCAAGGTCCGCCGCCACTCCGTGAACCACGAGGTGTCCGACCGCCGAAGAAGAGAGGCAGAGGCCGTGTGTGTCACGCCGAGGCCTTCATGGGTGTGGGCGTCAGCGACTTGACGAGATTTCGGAACACGTCGCCGCGATGCTCATAGTCCTTGAACTGATCAAAGCTCGCGCAGGCCGGCGACAGCAGCACCACCGGCGCCGCGTCGCCCGCCGATTGAGCGTCCCGGAACGCCATCTCCACCGCGCGCTCAAGCGTGCCGCACACCTGTGCCGGCACCTTGCCTTGAAGCGCGGCCGAGAACGCCTCCTCCGCCTGACCGATCAGGTAAGCCTTCGTGACATGCGGGAACAGCGGCGCGAGCGGCGCGATCCCTTCGGCTTTGGCAACGCCGCCGGCGATCCAGTAGATATTGCGGAACGAGCGGAGCGCCTGTTCGGCCGCCTGGGCGTTCGTCGCCTTGGAGTCGTTCACGAAGCGCACGCCGCCGAGCACGCCGACCGTTTCCATCCGGTGGGCGAGGCCCGGGAAAGTCTTCAGGCCTGCCATGATCACGCCGGGATCGAGCCCCAGCGCGCGGCAGGCGGCATAGGCCGCAGCCGCATTCTGGAAGTTGTGACGGCCTTGCAGGGCCGGGCAGTCTTCGAGCTTGCCGATGAACTGCGCCTTGCCGTTCAGGTTGTCATAGAGACAGCCATCCACGGCGCTGACGCCTTTGCCCAGCGTGTAGGTCGACGAGATCTGCGTTACCTGCTGCGGACCGCTCGCCGAGAGCCCGATGGCAATCGACTGGGTATAGATGTCGTCGAACCCGACCACGGCGACATCCTGCGGGGTCTGGTTCTGGAAGATGCGCATCTTCGCGGCCTGGTAGCCTTCCATCCCGCCATGCCGGTCGAGATGGTCCGGCGACAGGTTCAGCATGACCGACACATTGCAGCGCAGGCTCTTCACAAGGTCGAGCTGGTAAGATGACAGCTCCAGGACATAGACGGCGTTCGAATGCAGCGCGGCGAGATCCAGCACACCGGTGCCGATATTGCCGCCCACCCGCACATCGCGCCCGGCCTCCTTGAGGATATGCCCGATCAGCATTGTCGTGGTCGATTTGCCGTTCGTGCCGGTGATCCCGATGATCTTCGGCCGTCCGCGTTCCGGCAAAGCCAGCACGGCGCGGGCAAAGAGTTCCATGTCGCCGATCACCGGTACGCCGGTCATCTCGGCCATGCGCACAATCCGGTGCGGCTGGGGGAACTTGTAGGGGATACCCGGCGACAGGACGAGCGCGGCGAAGGTCTGCCAGTCCCGCTTGTTGATGTCCGACAGGGCAATACCGGCCGCTTCGGCCCGGGCGCGCATTTCCTCGTTATCATCCCACGCATGGACGCGTGCGCCGCCGGCCTTGAGGGCGAGCGCGGCGCTGAGACCTGTGCGGCCGAGGCCATATACAGCAACGTCTCGTCCAGCGTATTCGGTGATCCGGATCATCGCGTGGCCATCACCTCAGCTTCAGCGTGGCAAGGCCCGCGAGGGCGAACAGGACGGAGAGGATCCAGAACCGGACGACGACCCGCGTCTCCGGCCAGTTCTTCTTCTGGAAGTGGTGGTGAAGCGGGGCCATGAGGAAGATACGCTTGCCCTCGCCCGTCAGGCGCTTGGTGATCTTGAACCAGCCGATCTGCGTCAGCACCGAAACCGCCTCGATAACGAACAGGCCGCCGATCACGACCAGCGCGAACTCGTGCTTGGTGGCGACGGCCACCACGCCGAGCATCGCGCCGAGACCGAGCGAGCCCGTATCGCCCATGAAGACCCGCGCGGGGTAGGCGTTGTACCAGAGAAAGCCCATGCCGGCCCCGATCATGGCGCCCAGCACCACGGCAAGCTCACCTGCGCCGGGCGCAAACTGGATGCCGAGATAATCAGCGAACACGAAGTTGCCGGTGAGATAGGCGATCATGGCATAGGCCGCCGCCGCAAAGGTCATCGGCACGATCGCGAGGCCGTCGAGCCCGTCCGTGAAATTCACGGCATTGGCACTGCCGACGATCACGATCATGCCGAATAGGATGAAGAAGCCTCCGAGGGGGAGGAAGTAGTTGTTGACGAAGGGCACCGCCACGCCGCCCGAGAAGTCAGGGTCGGCGGGCTTTACCGAAGTTTCAGGCGCGAGCGTCGCAATCCACTTTGCCAGCGGATTGAGCGGCCCCCAGTCGGCGTGACCGACGGGTGTGTGCGCGCCGTGCAATCCCATGATGACGGCGCAGGCAATCGCCGCGATCGCAAATCCCGCGAGCAGCCGCACGCCGGCCGACACGCCATCGGTCGATTGCTTGGTCACCTTCGCATAGTCGTCGAGATAACCGAGGAAGGCGTAGGAGAAGGTCACGATCAGCGTCACCCAGACATACGGGTTCTGAAGGTTGCCCCAGAGCGCGACGCCGGCGATCAGACCCGTCCAGATCAGCAGGCCGCCCATCGTCGGCGTGCCCTTCTTGGACATCTGCGCTTCCAGCGAGAGGTCGCGGATCGGCTGACCCTTGCCCTGGCGCTTCTGCAACTCGCGGATCATCCAGTCGCCCAGCAGTACCGTGATCAGGAACGCCGTGACCACTGCCGCACCGGTGCGGAAGGTGATGTAATTGAGTAGATTCAAGGCGCCGCTCGGCGCGGCGAGCCATTCGTACAGCATCAGCTTACCCTCGCAGTCTCTTCTGGACCGCTATCCATCTTGCCCGGGGCGGCCTCCGCGCTCCATTGGCGCAAGCGGTCCGCTAACCGTCCCATTCCGGAGGCATTCGACCCTTTGATCAAGAGCAGATCGCCGTCCTTCAGGGCTTTTGTCAGCTGATTCCACAACTCATCCGCTGACGGAGCAGATGCCTGCGGCAAGCCAGGTGGCAGAGCTTCAGCGAGACGTTGCATCTCCGGGCCCGCAAGGAAGATGCCTTCCACACCCGCCTCGGCAATCGGACCGGCCAGGGCCACGTGTTCGGCGAGCGATGTAGACCCGATTTCGCGCATGTCGCCCAGCGCCGCGAGGCGGCGTCCGCCCGTCCGCTGCGCCAGGGATTTCAGCGCGGCGCGCATGCTGCCGGGATTGGCGTTATAGGCGTCATCGATCAGCGTGAACGCGCCGCCGGATGGCAGGGCGAGTGTCTCGGCCGTTCCGCGCCCGGGCGGCGGGGCATAACCCGAAAGCGCCGCCGCGCATTCGGCCACGCTGCGCCCGGTCTGGCTGGCCGCAAGCAGGGCGGCGGCGACGTTGGACGCCCAGTGCTCGCCCACCGCTTCGAGTGTCACGGTCGCGGCCTGGCCCACCACATCCACCGTGATCTGGCTGGTACGACCGTCGGTCTGGTAATCCACGATACGGGCCGTTGCGTCCGCCGAGCGCCCGAAGGTTTCGACATTGCCAGTCGGGCAAAGCGTGCGGGCACGGTCGGCCAGGAAATCGAGGAAGACATCATCGGCCGGCAGGATGATCGTTCCGCCTGCTTCGAGACCGGCAAAGATGTCCGACTTCTCGAGCGCAATCGCCTCGATGGAGCCGAGCCCTTCGAGGTGGGCCGCCGCAATGCAGGTGATGATCCCGATCTGCGGGCGCACCATGTGGCTGCGCGGCGCAATCTCGCCCGGCGTATTCATGCCGATCTCGAACACCGCGCGCTCGGTCTCCTCAGGCATGCGCGCAAGGGTCAGGGGCACGCCCCAGTGATTGTTGAAGCTCTTGGCGTTCGAATGGGCCGGGCCGAACGCTGCGTAGATGCGCGACAGCATCTCCTTGACGGAGGTCTTTCCCGCCGATCCTGTAATCGCCGTGCGCACCGCGCCGCACCGGATGCGTGCCGCAATGCCGAGCGCCGTGAGCGCTTCGAGCACATCGTCCACCAGCACAACCGGCCCGCCGGTCACCGGCTTCGAAACCAGCGCGCCCGCCGCGCCCGCCTTGAACGCCGCCTCGACGAAATCATGCCCGTCGCGCTGGTCGGTCAGCGCCACGAACAGGTCGCCGGGCTGCAGGGTGCGGGTATCGATCGACACCCCGCCGGTCACCGCGAACGGCGCCGTTGCTGTCCCGCCCGTGGCAAGTTCGATATCTTCAGAGGCCCAGAGAAGACGGCTCATGCAGCGCCTCCCTGCAGGGCGGCGAGCGCCACGTCCTGATCCGAGAACGGCAGGACCTCCTTGCCGATGATCTGGCCGGTCTCATGCCCCTTGCCTGCAATCACGAGCGTATCACCCTTCTTGAGTTCGCGGATCACGGTGCGGATCGCCTCGCCGCGGTCGCCGATCTCGCGCGCGCCCTTGGCGCCGCCGAGGACCGCAGCCCGGATCTTGGCCGGATCTTCAGACCGCGGATTATCATCTGTCACAATCACGTCGTCGGCCTGCCGGCTGGCGATCTCGCCCATCAGGGGGCGTTTGCGCGCGTCCCGGTCGCCGCCGCAGCCGAAGATAACCTTCAGCCGCCCCGCCGTGTGCGGACGAACCGCGCGCAGCAGCACATCGAGCCCGTCCGGCGTATGGGCATAGTCCACGAACACCGCCGCACCCGCCTCGGTCTTCCCGACAAATTCGAGCCGGCCCTTGACCGGCTTCAGGTTCGCAAGCCCGTCCGCAACAGCGGAAAACTCCATGCCGAGCGACAGGCAGAGCGCCGCCGCCGCGAGGGCGTTCAGCGTCTGGAACTCGCCGATGAGGGGCAACTCGATCGGCTTCTGCTCCACGTCGCGCCAATAGAGAAACAGCGTCTGGCTGGCCTGTTTCGGCATCAGCTCGTCGATCCAGAGATCCTCGCCCCGCCAACCGAACGAGACGACCTGAAGACCGGCGGCGCGCGCGGCGGCTTCGAAATCATCCCTCTGCGGACTATCGGCGTTGACGATCGCCGGCACGCCTTTCGGCGCCAGCGACGTGAACAGGCGCAGCTTCGACTTGAGGTATTCCTCCATCGAGCCGTGATAATCGAGGTGGTCCTGCGTGAAGTTCAGGAAGCCGACCGCGGCGAGGTCAACGCCGTCCAGCCGGTGCTGTTCGAGGCCGTGGCTCGACGCCTCCATCGCGCAATGCGTCACGCCTTGCCCGGCCAGCGCCTTCAGCGTCTCGTGGATCGTTACCGGATCCGGCGTCGTGTGCCCGATATCGACCTTGCCGTCCGGACCAATCGCGCCGAGCGTGCCCATCGACGCCGCTTTGAGGCCCGCGCGGCTCCAGATCTGACGGGCGAAATCGACCGTCGAGGATTTGCCATTCGTGCCGGTCACCGCGACCACGGTTTTGGGCTGAACCCCGCAGAAGCGTTTCGCGGCCAGCGCCAGCGCGCGGCGCGGTTCATCAGCCACCACGTGCGGCACCGCGCCTGCCTTGGCGCTGCCGTCGGACAGAATGGCGGCGGCGCCCTGACGGATCGCCATCGGCACAAAATCGCTGCCGTCCTGCACGCTGCCCTTGAGGGCGGCGAACAGCCAGCCGGGCTCAACCTTCCGGCTGTCGGCCGTCATTCCGAGGATCTCGGTGTCGCCATTCTCGGCGAGCGGGAAGAGGTCCTTCAACTTCACAGGGCACTCCTTTCTGGGGTCCTTGCAGTCTGGTCCGGGCGCACATCCTCGAAGCGCGGTGTCACGCCGAGAAGCGGGGCGACGCGCTCGATGATCCGGCCGGCCACCGGGGCGGCGCTGGCCGCCGCCGTTGCGCCGCGACCCGCCTTCGCCTTGGGATCATCCAGCGTCACGATCAGGGCATATTGCGGGCCGTCTTCCGGAAACACCGCAGCAAAACTGGAAATATTGGCGTTCTTGTCATAGCCGCCCTTGATGGCTTTCTCGCCGGTGCCGGTCTTTCCGGCCACCCGGTAGCCCGCCACGTCCGCGCTCTTCGCCGTGCCGCGGATCACCGACTCGCGCATCATGCGCGTCACGATCTCCGCCGTAATGGCCGACATCAGCCGCGTCGGGCTTGCCTTGCGCTCGGGCTCGATCACGAGCGTCGCCGGCAGCATTTCGCCGCCATTCCCGAGCGCCGCGAACGCCGTCAGGAAGGCCAGCGGAGAGACGGACAGGCCGTGACCATAGGCAACCGTTGCCGCTGCCACGTCATCGAACGTCTCGGGCAGCAAAGGCGCCTCGCTGCCAGGCAATTCAATCTTCACCGGCGCCATCAGGCCCGCCATCGTCAGGAACGCCTCCTGGCGCGGCAAGCCAAGCTTCCGGGCCACGTGAACGGTGCCGATATTGGAGCTCTCAACGATGATTTCGGTGAGATTGGCGGCCTCAGCGAACGTGTGCGTGTCACCGATCTCGAAGTCGCCGAGGACGATGGGCTGGCTGACATTGAACACGTCGCCTGGCCGAACGGCGCCTGCGTCAATGGCCGCGGCAATCGTCAGCGGCTTGAACACGGAGCCGAGTTCATACACCGCGCCGATGGCGCGGTTGAGGCGCGCCGGATGTTCGGGCGGAAAGTCTCCCGGGCGATTGGGATCATAGACCGGCCAGCTCGCCATGCCGAGGACTTCGCCGGTCCGCGTCTCCATCAGGATCGCCGCCGCGCCGTCCATGTCATAATCATTCGCCGCCGCCGACAGTTCTGCCTCGAGCGCAGTCTGGGCCTCGATATCGAGGGTCAGCCGGACCGGCTCGCCGCCGGCCTTCAGACGGCTGTCGAACGTGCGCTCGATGCCGGCGATGCCCCGGCCGTCGAGATCGACCTGCCCCAGCACCTGCCCCGCCAGCGCGCCGCGCGGATAGGACCGCCGCATTTCTTCCCGGAAGCTCAGCCCCTCGAGCGGCAGCTGCATGACCGCTTCGCGCTGCCGGGGCGTCAGGCCACGTTTGA
>JAIXVM010000120.1 GCA_027482995.1 Hyphomonadaceae bacterium
ACTCGATGTGGTGCACTTGCGGCTTGATCTCGTCCCACTTGAAGTTCTTCAGGCCAGCGACCTGAATTTCTGAATCGAAGTGGCCGATGTTGCAGACGATCGCCATGTCTTTCATGGCGCGCATGTGATCGACGGTGAGGATGTCCTTGTTGCCGGTCGCGGTGACGAAGATGTCAAACTTCGGCGCGGCTTCGTCGATCGTGGTGACTTCATAGCCGTCCATCGCGGCCTGCAGGGCGCAGATCGGATCGATTTCGGAGACGGCCACACGGGCGCCGGAGCCCGACAGCGAAGCGGCCGAGCCTTTGCCGACATCGCCGTAACCGGCGACGAAGGCTTTCTTGCCGGCCATCATCACGTCGGTTGCGCGGCGGATCGCGTCGACGAGGGATTCCTTGCAGCCGTACTTGTTGTCGAACTTCGACTTGGTGACCGAGTCGTTCACGTTGATCGCCGGGAAGGGCAACTCGCCGCGCTTCTCAAGTTGGTAGAGGCGGTTCACGCCTGTCGTGGTCTCTTCCGAGACGCCGCGGATGCCGGCCTTGGTTTTCTTGAACCAGCCGGGTGAGGCCGCCATGCGCTTCTTGATCTGAGCGAAGAAGTATTTCTCTTCCTCGGAGCCGGGGTTCTTGAGGATCGACGGATCGGCTTCGGCCTTCTCGCCGACGATCAGGTACATGGTGGCATCGCCGCCATCATCGAGGATGAGGTTCGGGCCCTTGCCATCCGGCCACTGGAACATGCGGTCGGTATAGTCCCAGTATTCTTCGAGTGTTTCGCCCTTGTAGGCGAACACCGCGGTGCCGTTGGCGGCCACCGCGGCAGCGGCGTGGTCCTGTGTCGAGTAGATGTTGCATGAAACCCAGCGCACTTTTGCGCCGAGGGCTTCGAGGGTCTGGATCAGCACAGCGGTCTGGATCGTCATGTGCAGCGAGCCGCAGATGCGGGCGCCTTTCAGGGGCTGCGTCGGGCCAAATTCTTCGCGCGCGGCCATCAGGCCCGGCATTTCGGTTTCGGCGATCTCGATTTCCTTGCGGCCGAACTCCGCCAGCGAAATGTCCTTCACGTAGAAGTCGTCAGCCATATCAACATTCCTTTATATGATGGCGGTGCGGTACCATGCTGGGCAGGGCGCGGCAAGCAGCCTGCTGGCAATTGCGCAACACTTTCCGGCAACCTGCAGCGGGCGGCGGAAGACGCTTGGGGATGCGGCTCAGCCGGGCTAGAGCACGTGCATGGTCTCGCAGGTACCGATCGTCGAAAAACTGGTCTGGAGATGCCGCGAAGCGCTGCTGTCGCGGCCCGCCGCGTCGCAGGCGGCGCTGGGCGAGCCTGTGACGGTGGCCGGTCTTTTCCGCACCGCCAGTGGCATCGGCCAGTCGGCCCGGGCCTGCGCGGATGGGCTCGAGACCGCCGGCATTCCGGTGCACCGCGTCGACCTGAGCGCCGCCTTTGGCCAGGTCGACCTTCCGCCGGATGACCGGTTGCTGGACCGGGCACCACCCGGCGGCACGCTGATCGTGCATTTCAATGCGCCGGAGATCGAGCGCGCCTTGTTCCTTCTGGAAAACTGGCGGGGATCAGGCCGCCGCGTCATCGGGATGTGGGTCTGGGAAATGACCGTGACACCGTCCGACTGGCAGCCGGCGACGCGCTGGCTTTCGGAGATCTGGGTGCCGAGCCGGTTCAGTTTCGACGCGCTGCGGCCGCTGACGGACAAGCCGATGAAGATCGTGCCGTATTTCATCGCGGCGCCCGCGCAGGTGCCTGAAGCGGCGCCGGATTCGACCTTCACGGTGATCTCGCTCGGCGATGGCAATTCTTCATTCGCCCGCAAGAACCTGACAGCGGCGGTCCGGGCCTTCCAGAAGGCGCGCTTTGACGGGCCTTCGGAACTCATCTTGAAGACGCGCAACCTCAAGCAATCCCCGACCTTCCGGAAGGAACTCGAGACCACAAGCCAGCGCGATCCCAGAATCCGGATCCTCGACGGCTCACTTTCGTATGCCGACGTGATGGACCTCATCAGCTCCGTGGATGTGCTTTTGTCCCTGCACCGGGCCGAAGGCTTTGGCCTGACGCTGGCCGAAGCGATGCTGCGCTCGAAGCCGGTGATCGCCACCGGATGGTCGGGCAACACGGATTTCATGGACGAGCATTGCGCCGTGCCGGTGCCCTACCGGCTCGTGCCGGTGGATGACAGTTTCGGCGTCTACCGGGCGATGCCCGGCGCCCTTTGGGCGGAGCCCGATGAAACCTTCGCGGCGCGTGCGATGACCGATCTTGCTGCGGACCCTGCGAAGCTCACGGCGCTGGGCGAGGCCGCGCGGGCACGAATCGCTCCGCTCACGACAGGGATGCCGTATCGACGGGCGCTCGAAAACAGGGCGGCTGACTAAGTTCGTCGACGGCTTTCGCATGTGGCGCGCCAATTCGGGCCCGTCAGTCTGGGCCGCAAAAACTTTAATCGCAGTCAGATTGACAATCGCAGACCCCGCGACAAGAACGCGCTTGAATTTACGGGAGTGGATAGATGGCCAGCAAAACTGCCTTTCTTACAGGGATCACGGGACAAGACGGTGCTTACCTCTCTGCACTTCTACTCCAAAAAGGCTACCGCGTGACCGGCCTCGTCCGGCGCTCTTCCACTTCGGAAATCAATGACCTGCGGCTTCGCTGGCTTGGGATCGAGAAAGATGTCGAGCTGATCGACGGGGACCTGTCGGACCTTTCCGGCCTCGTGCGCTCCATCAAGGATATACGGCCGGACGAGATCTACAATCTGGGCGCC
>JAIXVM010000208.1 GCA_027482995.1 Hyphomonadaceae bacterium
CCGCCGCCGCGCCCGCCCGGCAAGCCCCGCCTGGCTCGGCGTCCGGCGTGCCCGCACCAGCCCGTCCACCAGAACCCGCCTTCCCGTCTCGGCACCGATCGTCTGGGCCAGCCATCCGGACTGATTGAACCCGCGCACGACCAGCCGCGTATAGTGCAGCGGCACCGGCACCAGCACGTCGGCGTCCTCGATCAGCGCGCCGCCCGCCTGCCGCATCCAGCCGGTCAGCGCCGGCAGCCCGTCCCGCCGTCCGGAGCGTTTGAGGTCCAGCACCGGCCGCCGCGATGTCTCGTCATACACCAGCGCCGCCCGCGCCCGGTCCCAGCGGGGCGGACGCGCGAGGCACACCACGCACCAAGTCTCATCTCCCGTCCGGTAGTCGAGCGGCACGCCGCACCGGTCGCACAAGGGATCGGAAATGAAATGCAGCCGCGCGAAATCCTCCGGCGAAAGCGGACCGCGCCCCATCCCGCGTTCGCCGCTCAGCAGCGACCGGGGCGGCCAGATGAAGTCACCGGCGGCGCGGAGAAACGCCTTGGCCCCGGCGTGCCGAGTGGGCATATCCTTCGCCATGACCCCGCCGTCGCCCCCGCTTCCGAAAACTGCCCCGCCGCAGATCTTTGACCGCGCCCGCCTCGCGGCCCGCCGGGACCGTATCGCCAGGACTTTTGCAAACTATGACTTCCTGCGCCAGCGCGTCATCGATGATCTCGAAAGCCGCGCAAGCGACACGCCCCGCCTCTTCGAGCGCGGCCTCGAACTCGGCTCAGCCGGCGGCGAGCTGTCATCCCGCCTCCTCGCGAGCGGAAAGGTCCGGTCGATGCTCGCCGCCGACACCGCCGAGGCCTTTGTCGACGCCGCCCGGGCGCGCGGGCTCGAAGCGGCAATTGCGGACGAAGAAGCCCTGCCCTTTGCCCCCGCAAGTTTCGATCTCGTCCTCGCGCCGCTCACCCTTCACTGGGTCAACGACCTGCCCGGCGCCCTCACGCAGATCCGGCGCATCCTCAAGCCGGACGGCCTCTTCCTTGGCGCCCTGTTCGGCGCCGGCACGCTGATCGAACTGCGCAGTGTACTGACGGAAGCCGAGAGCGAGATCAGCGGCGGCCTTGCGCCCCGTCTCTCACCCCTCCCCGGCCTGCGGGACATGGCAGGCCTGATGCAACGCGCCGGTTTCGCCCTGCCGGTGGCTGACCGCGATACCGTCACGGTCCGCTTCCCGGATCCCGGCCGCCTGCTGGCGGAGCTGAAAGGCATGGGTGAGCGCGCCGCCTTCACCCCGGGCACGGCGCAGCCCTTGCCGCGCCGCGTCTTCGCAGACGCCAAGGCGCGCTACATCGAAGCCTTCGGCCAGGCCGATGGCCGCATCCCGGCCACCTTCGAAATTGTGCATGTATCAGGTTGGGCGCCCGGCCCCGGCCAGCCTCAGCCGCTGAAACCCGGCAGCGCCAAAGTCAGCCTGGCCGACGCAGTGCGCCGCTCGCAAGGCGGCGGCGCCTAGTTTGACCGTGGTCTGACCGTCCATTTTTGGACTGATCAGACCGCGATTTCGTCTTCGAGCATCTGGTAGGTTTCGTCGTTGGCATCGGCGACATTCGTGAGCCCTGCGAGCAGGGTGATCACGATCAGACCGGCGATCAAACCGTATTCAACGGCTGTCCCGCCGCACTCGTCGGCGAAAAAGTTTTTGATCGTGAGTGCGCAGGTCGTCATCTCAGGTCCATCAGCGGCGGCAGGCGAGCCAGTCGAACAGAGGTAAATCTGCCGGTGGCGCGGGATAGTCTCGCAGACGGGATGTCTCTACCCACGCAATGGCTTGGCCCTCGCGCGGCCGGATGTCCCCCGTCCACGTTTCACAGCCATACAATGGCATCAAAAGGTGAAAATCGGGGTAGGCAAAACTGGCGAAAGTCATCGGCCGGAGTTGGCTTTCGTTAACCGTGATCGACAACTCCTCCTCGAGTTCGCGCGCCAGCGCGGCCTCCGGCGTCTCGCCGGGCTCAAGCTTGCCGCCTGGAAATTCCCAAAGTCCGGCCAGGGATTTTCCCGGCGGGCGCTGCGCCAGAAGTACGCGGCCCTGCGAATCGAACAAGGCCGCGGCCACGACCAGCAATACGCGGCCGGTCATGTCCGGTAGGCGCCGTTGATGTCAACGTATCCATGCGTCAGATCGCAGGTATAGACGGTCCACTTGCCGCTGCCCGCACCGAGGTTCACGCGGATCCTGAACTCGGACTTGGCAAACACCGCACTGGCCGCGGCTTCATCGTAGTCCGGCGCCCGCGCGCCATCCTTGGCCACCTGAACATCGTCAAACCAGATCGCCAGCTTCTCGATATCGACCGGCTCATATGACTTGCCGACCGCCATCACGATCCGCCCCCAGTTGGCGTCCCCCGCTGCCATCGCCGTCTTGATCAGCGGCGAGTTGGCAATCGACACGCCCACCGCTTTGGCAGAGGCATCCGAGGCGGCGCCTTCCACATCGATCGTCGCGACCTTGCTCGCCCCTTCCCCGTCCTTGACCACCTGCATCGCAAGGTCGTGGCACACGCCCCGCAACGCCTCGAGGAAGGCCGGGAACCGTGGATCGCCCCGGCTCTCGATCGGCGCCATGTCGCTCGCGCCCGTCGCGAAGACCATCAGCGTGTCGGAGGTGGACGTGTCGCCATCCACGGTGATGGAGTTGAACGTCGTCTCGGCAATTCCGGAGAGCGCAGATTGCAAAAGCTCCGGCGCGACGGCCGCATCCGTGAACACATAGGCAAGCATGGTCGCCATGTTCGGCGCGATCATGCCCGAGCCTTTGGCGATCCCGGCAAAGTGGACCGGCTTGCCATCAATCCTAATCGTTTGGCCCGCGCCCTTCGGATAGGTGTCGGTCGTCATGAACGCCCTCGCCGCCTTCTCCCAGTCCGGAAAGTGCAGCTTTGCGCTCAGGTCAGGCACGAACGCACCCAGATAATTCGGGTCGCTCAGCGGCTCACCGATCACGCCGGTCGCCGCCAGGAAACACTGCTCCCGCTTCGCGCCGAACGTGTGCACCAGCGCTGCCAGTGTCGCGTCATTCTTCAGCACGCCTTTCGGCCCGGTGAACGCATTCGAGTTCCCCGAATTGGCAATCAGCGCCTTCGCCCGGCCGCCGCCCGCCTTCAGCGCTTCGCGGCACCAGCGCACATCGGCCGATGCCGTCAGCGAGCGCGTGAAGACGCCGGCAGCGGCGGTGTTCTCGTCGAACACGAACAGGAACACGTCATCCCGTTCCACGCCGCGCCGCGCATAGAAGCCGCGGCTGGCCGTCGCCGAGAGCAGACCGCGCACCGGCGGCAGATCAGGAAACCGGGCGGGCGCAAAAGGCGAAGGTGTCAGTTTCACAGGTCGTCCTCGCTTGGCGGGGCTTGGGGAATGGGCGCAGCCGGTTCGGCCTGAGGCACATAGACCTGGCCGGACCCCTGCTCGATCGCAGCTTCGGTGCGCAGCCGGCGCAGGACGCGGCTCACCTCGTTCAGCGTCAGGAAGGTGGCAATCTCGGGCCGCATTTCCTCGCGCGTCTTCGGCGGCTCGGTCCGGCGGTCCTTCACCTTCAGGATGTGCCAGCCATCTCCGGTCTGGAACGGCGGCGAGACTTCCCCGACGGGCGTATTGGCAATCACCACTGGGAACGGCTCCGGCAGGTCATTCGGCGCAACGAGGCCCAGATCCCCGTTTTCCATACGGGTCCGCGTGTCCTTGGAATGGTTGAACACCAGGCTCTCGAACGTCTCTCCGCCCTCGATCTGCTTGAACAGCGCGCTCGCCTCTTCCTCTGTATCCACAAGAATGTGCGCCACCGAGACCTTGTCGTTGATCTGCTGCAGGCGGACCTGCTCACCGTACATCTTGTCGATGGCCTCTTCCGTCACTTGCTGGGCGACCAGGCTCTCCACCAGCAGGTTGCCGAGGATGCGCTCGCGCGCCATCTCAAGCCGGCGTTGACCGGACGGATCGCGGTCCAGTTCCCGCCGCAGCGCTTCCTGCGCCATCAGTTTCTGGTCGATCAACTGGTCCAGGACGATGCGGTACTCCTCATCTCCGGAATCGAATTCCTGCCCCGCCGCGATCAGACCCCGGGCGACCGCCTCCAGCTCGACATCCCCCTCGAAAATGGGCTCGCCATTGACAAAAGCCGCAACTGTCTGGTCGAGAACCGGTATTTCCGCGACCGGCGTCTCGGCCTTCTCGCACCCGGCGAGCAACCCAAGCAGCGCGAGGGCGGCCAAATGCACCGGCAAAATCAATGGACTGGCGCGCATGACGGCCCCCCTCATGGACTGAGGGCGCCTCATTGACACCCTTTGGCGGCGTTCTTAAGTCTGCCCCGCGTGCTGGTCGAGTAGTTTCCGCCAGGCAGAGCGCGGTGGGATATCGGCTTAAAATCCTGTAAGCTACGGTTCAGGATTGGTCCGGTAGACCCTCATCAACTGGTTGGTGCGTTTCAAATGTTGTCTGTTGCCCGCAAGATTTTCGGAACCGCCAATGACCGGAAACTGAAGCCGCTCCGAGCGCGGGTAAACCGGATCAACGCGCTCGAGCCGATCATGGAAGCGCTGTCCGACCAGTCGCTGCGCGGCAAGACCCAGGAATTCCGCAAGCGCCTCGCCGATGGCGCCACCCTCGACAGCCTGCTCGAAGAAGCCTTCGCGGTCGTCCGCGAGGCTGCCAAGCGAGCCAACAACATGCGCCACTTCGACGTGCAGCTGATGGGCGGCATGGTGCTGCACTCCGGCGCCATCGCCGAGATGCGCACCGGCGAAGGTAAAACCCTCGTCGCCACGCTTGCTGCCTATCTCAACGCCCTCGAAGGCAAGGGCGTGCACGTCATCACCGTGAACGACTACCTCGCCCGGCGCGACTCCGAATGGATGGGCCGCATCTACGGCGCCCTCGGCATGACCACCGGCGTCGTCGTCCACGGCGTCACCGACGAAGAGCGCAAGGCAGCTTACGCCGCCGACATCACCTACGGCACGAACAACGAATTCGGCTTCGACTACCTGCGCGACAACATGAAATACGCGCTCGACCAGATGGCGCAGCGCGGCCACCATTTCGCGATCGTTGACGAAGTCGACTCGATCCTGATCGACGAAGCCCGCACGCCGCTGATCATCTCCGGCCCGACCGATGACCGCTCGGACCTCTACATCAAGATCGACAGCCTGATCCCGCGCTTCGTGCCCGGCGATTTCGACCTCGACGAAAAGCAGCGCTCCGTCGTCTTCAGCGAAACCGGCACCGAAAAACTCGAAGGCTGGCTCGCCGAGATGGGCCTGCTCGAAGGCTCGCTCTGGGAGCCCGGCAATATCGGTCTCGTCCACCATTCGAACCAGGCCCTTCGCGCCCACAAGCTCTACAGCCGCGACAAGGACTACATCGTCAAGGACAACCAGGTGATGCTCATCGACGAGTTCACGGGCCGGATGATGGAAGGCCGCCGCCTCTCCGAGGGCCTGCACCAGGCCATCGAGGCGAAAGAGCGCGTCGACATCAAGCCCGAGAACGTCACCCTCGCCTCGATCACGTTCCAGAACTATTTCCGCCTCTACAAGAAGCTCGCCGGCATGACCGGTACCGCTCTCACCGAGGCCGACGAGTTCGCCGACATCTACAAGCTGTCCGTCATCGATCTGCCCACGAACAAACCGGTCCTGCGCCAGGATGATGACGACGTCGTCTATCGCACCGCCAAGGCGAAGTATGCCGAGATCGTCAAGGAAGTGCGCGAAGCCAACGCCAAGGGCCAGCCGATCCTGCTCGGCACGGCCTCGATCGAGAAATCCGAACTCCTGTCGAACCTTCTCACCGCGCAGCGTATCCCGCACAAGGTGCTGAAC
>JAIXVM010000148.1 GCA_027482995.1 Hyphomonadaceae bacterium
CAACGGGCTGCCCGATCCATTCGCTTCGCTCCCGTGTTGCCCGTTCCCCCGCAAGCGGGTGCATCCGTCTTATTCGCGCCTGCGGCCCAATTGGGTCATCGGCTGGAATTGTTCAGCCGACCAACAGAAAGGTCGAACAATGTCTAATCCACCCATTAAATCCAAACCCACTCACACGCTCTACGCGGTTGAGGGCAAAGACGACAAAAGCCGCTGGACCGCGATCGGAGCAGCGTGGGCTCATCGCGACGGTCAGGGCTTCTCTCTCAAGCTCGACATGATCCCGCTTTCGGGCCGCATCCAGATGCGGATCGCATCTGGAGAAAACGGAGGTGCTCAATGAGCACCTCTACCTCTTCCAGCTACAGCGTGGGTCATCCTTGGTACTATGTGCTTGGCGGCGTCCCGCTTCGCCCTAAACAGATCCTCGAAGAAGTGCGCGCCGAAGGTTATCGCGGATACAATCGTGATGAAATTGCGCTGGCAGCGTCTCGCTGTGAGCCGCGTCGCTCATACGATCTGAAGGCGCTGCGTGAGCTGCACCTCAAACGGTTGCGCTTCGATCTCTGTGGATATCGCCGTGCCGTTCGCGATCTTCGCGCGCACCGCATGTCAAATGCCGAAACAAAATGCGCCGAGGTTCATGTTTCAGTCGGGCTGAAGCTATCTCACCTCTACAACGAGTTCGCTCATCTGCTTTGGATCGATGACCTGCTTACCGTTCAGCTCGATCTCTTTGACGGCTGACCATGTCGGCTTGGGCTTTTGCCCCGAGCCAACATATTCCAAGTCCGGCGGGTTGCCATAAGACGCGTTAGCGTTGAAAGCCTTTGCGACGAATTCAAAATTCCCGCAAGATGAGTGCTCAATTCTTATCGTTGGAACGGTCCATTTGATGCCGAATTTCGCATATCCAAGAAAGCACATCTCTGTCCGAGTACCGTGGCACGATCTCGCATGGAATGGCTCGGTCTGTGCGCGCCCCAAAGAAAACACCGCCTGCTGCAAACTGATCAATATCGCAGAGAGCAAGAGCGAAGCTGCGGAGAGCGCGCGAGCGGGACAGTCATTGAAGGATTTCGCTGAGGCTGATCTTCCCCCATGCGTAAAAGAGCGTGCCACCTTCATGGCAGACTTTGGGATCGAGCGGATGCATGAACATCCGTACGCGAGGGAAAGTTCCAAGACGCACGCGCATTTCCGTCCAACGCCGCTGAAGTATCCAGCCTATTCGGCAGCTGCTCTCCCGTTTCGCTGGATGATGAAGCCGGTCGTGTTCGGGGACGCGAAGCAAGGAGAAGTCGGTCTCGTCAATCAGTTTCCGCTTAGCGATGTAAGCGAGGGCTATGAGCCTGACCTCGGATTCGAATCCTACTGGGTACAGGACGAGCGGAATCACCGCGCGTTGCTTGACGGCTTTTGGAACCATGTTCAGGTCGAGGAATCGCTGGTCTTCTTTTACGCTAAGCAGGTTCCTTTGGTAGAAGATGTCGGTCGCCGCGTTCTCATCGGTGCAGGGCGCGTGTTGAAGGTCGGTGGCTTGACGGAGTACAGTTACGACGGATCGCCAGAAGACAAACTTCGGAGTCTCATATGGGAGCGGATGGTCACGCACTCGATCCGTCCAGGATTTCAGGATGGATTCCTGCTGCCCTATCAAGAAGCGTTGAAGAAGTGCGATGATGGCAATGCGTTCGACCCTGCCGATGTGGTAGCGTTCGCTCCGGAAGATCGCTTCTCCGAGTTCTCATTTGCAACAGAACATGTGAGCGACGACGCGGCGATCAGCGCGCTGCTTGCTTGTCGTGCAGCACTTCATCGCGCCGGCACGCACTTCAGTTTTGAATCCGCGCCACAAGAAAAATGGATCGATGCTCAGCTCGGGCGACTTTGGAAGCGCAGAGGTGCGTTTCCAGGAATTGGAGCTGTACTGAATGCGACGGGAGTGAACCTCGGCCACTTTGTTGCGCAAGCGCTTCAAGACAAGGTCGGAGAGGACGGAAATCCGTGGCAAGCGTGGGACGCGGTCGTGAGCGATCCCTCCAAGTACCTTGCAGCCGATCTCGCGCGCGGCATCGATGCTACGGTGACCAAAACTTGGGAGAGAATGCCCTCCTCGCGACGCCGTTTCCTGGAGCTGCTTAGCCGGATCGACGTTTCTGAAAAGCAGGCGAACCTGCTCGCAGTGCCGGAGGCAAGGGCGGAGCAGGGCATAGAAATCACTGATGATGCTTTCTTGGCAAACCCGTATTTGTTCTATGAAGCAACGCGTCACCATTCCACGGCGCTCGGTGTCGATAGCGTTGATCGCGGTGTATTCCCCACTGCGTTTGTGCGTCAGAAACACCCACTCGGAGCCCCTTCAATCGTAAACTCGGCCGTCGATGGTCGGCGCGTACGTGCTCTGGTGGTTCGTGAGTTGGAAGTGGCTGCACTTGGCGGTGATACCTTGCGTGCCAAATCAGATATCATTGCATCGCTGCGAGGTGGTTCCGAAGGCAAAGCCACGGAGGATTCAACACCCGTCACCGGCGATTTGCTTGCTGTCGTTGAAGACGAGAACTTCGCTGGCGAACTCAAGCTTGTAGAGATGTCTGATGGCGCGCCGGCATATCAGCTTCAACGGTTAGCTGATGTGGGTGAGAAGATCCGCACAACCATCAAGAAGCGTGCTTGTGCAGCCAGACACACCCTTGGGATCGATTGGCGTGCCGAGCTCGATAAACCCGAGAGTAAGCTCGGTCCCTTGCCGAGCGATCCGGAGGACCGCGAGAAAGAAGAACGTGCTCGCGTTGAGAAAGCAGCCGCACTTGAAGAAATTGCCTCTGCTAGATTCAGCGTACTGATTGGTCCCGCTGGAACCGGCAAGACAACTCTGTTGTCTGTGCTTTGCAGAAGACCAGAAATCAATGCCGACGGCATCATTATGCTCGCGCCCACCGGCAAAGCGCGTGTGCGCATGGAAGATGTCGCGCGCCAGGCAGGAGTCGAGAACCTCAAAGCACAGACGCTCGCCCAATTTCTTTCACCAAGCAAACGCTACGACGGCTCGCGTCAACTTTATCAGATGACGGGGAAAGCTGGAGAAACGGTCGGCCGCACCGTGATCGTGGATGAGTGCTCCATGCTCACCGAAGAAATGATGGCAGCGCTGATTGAAGCGCTCTCTGGTGTACATCGTTTGATATTTGTGGGGGACCCGAGGCAGTTGCCTCCTATCGGCGCTGGAAGACCATTTGCCGATATCGTGGCGGAGCTTCAACCGGACAACATCGACTCGAAATTCCCACGCGTTGGCCCGTCCTACGCTGAACTTACCGTGCCAAGGAGGCAGGGCGCGGGCGAGCGAGAAGACCTTCAACTCGCTGCTTGGTTTGGCGGAAGTGCTCTTGCTCCAGGAGAGGATCAGGTCTTCGAAATCCTTGCTGGCAAGCGCAAGAGCGATACAGTGGAATTTGTACGCTGGGAAACGGCGGATGAACTTGAGGAGCTGCTTCCTCGAACGCTCTCCTCGACATTAAACTTCGATCCAGATTTGCAGGAATGGCAAGCTTTCGCTTGCAGTCTCGGGGGCGTGCTAGACAAAAATGGCTCGGCTTGGTTCAATAATCAGTATAAAGATCGACCAGGCGCGGGTAAGGCGGCAGAGGCTTGGCAAATACTAAGTCCAGTACGCCAGCAGCCTTGGGGTGTTGAAACGCTGAACCGATCGATCCACTCACGTTACAAGGGGCATCAGATCGCCCGCGCGAGAGATGTTAAAGGCTATCGGAGCATTCCGCCGCCTGCTGGTGACTTCCAGATCATTTACGGCGATAAAGTAATCAACACTCGCAACTGGCAAGTACCGAAGTCGCGCATCTATCCGCCCGTCGCCGAGCGCGGCTATCTCGCGAATGGCGAGATCGGGATGGTTGTGGGTCATCGAAGAACTAAGGCTCGCGGTTGGACGCCTAGCGACCTCGAATTGGAGTTTTCGACACAGCAGGGAAAAACATTCAAGTTCTATAAATCGGACTTCTCTGACGATGGCGAAGGTGGTCTAGAGCTTGCCTACGCGCTTACCGTACATAAAGCACAGGGAAGCGAATTCGGAACTGTCTTTCTCGTTCTTCCACGTTCGCCGCTGATGCTCACGCGCGAACTCATCTACACGGCACTGACAAGACAAAAGGCCAAGGTTGTAATCTTGCATCAAGGCTCAGCGATCGATCTTCAGAAGTTGAGCTCAGAGCGATTTTCGGCAACGGCAACTCGTCTAACAAATCTCTTTTGTGCGCCGACCCGCATCGAGATCGGCGGCAAGTTTCTCGAAGAACGTCTGATCCACCGCACCAGTAGGGGCGATGCGGTACGTTCGAAATCAGAAGTCATTATCGCGAACCTGCTTCACGCTTCGGGGATTACCTATCAATATGAACATCCTCTAGAGCTTGATGGTGTCGTCAAGTATCCCGACTTCACCATCGAAGATGATGACTCTGGGCGTACTTTCTATTGGGAGCATTGCGGGCTCTTGCATGACTCTTCCTACAATCGCCGATGGCTGGAAAAGTTGGCTTGGTATCGCGCTAACGGAATTCTTCCGGAAGAAGAAGGTGCAGGTGCTCGTGGAACGTTGATTGTCACTCGCGATTCGGAGTCCGGCGGGATCGATTCAGCGGAGATTGGAACGCTCATAAGCCGTTTGCTGAAAAGCTCATAGCGCAAGGCATCTTGGGAATCCCGATCAACAAGAACAGATAAAGTCGACAATCTGACCTCTCGACCGATGACGCGCTCAACACGCTGATCATCGGGCAGTTCTGTTTTTTCTGTAGGGTTCTGTGCGCGCCCTTCGGGGCGGGCTCTCGTGTACCAAGCCCGCGTGGCGGTCTTGGCCATGCGGCTTCGATCCCTCGCGTTACCGAAGATGAGGATATCACCCGCTCGCGACCGTCAACGGGTGGGTCCTCGCCATGCTCCGATGCTTCGGCATCCTGTGCGTGGCTCCGGTCCCGCGCGGGAGAATATCCCGCGCGCCTTTGACCGACGCTGCGCAGAGATGATCTTCTGGTGTTGTCGGCTCCGGGAAAAATTTCGCTCAACGACCAGACGCCTCCGGCGCGGGTCTCACCAGGAAAAAGAGATAGAGCCTGCCCGCTGCAGGCGGGCAGGAGTAATGGGCCATTGCCAACTATCTTCCGCCGCCCCGCAGGCGTGCGAGTATGGCTTCAATATCTGCATCGGGATCGGTTGTTGGCATGGATATCTTGAGCCGATGGCTGTGAAGGTGCGCGTGGCGATCGGGCTTGTCGCGCGTATCGCGGAGCAGCCCGCTCATCTCAGGACGTTCCCAGAAGTTCGGCGCATCGACGCAGAAAAACCCGTGGTCGCGCACGTGTAAGAGCGCGTTCTGCCCGCTGGTGAGAGCGCGCAAGTCTTCGATCTGAAGCAGCGGGCGTGATTGCTCCGAGAGCTGATCACCCGAACCATTCACCTGCGCATTGTTCACCGAAAAACCCCGCACCATGACGGAGGTTTTTCCGGAGAGAAACTCCAGGTCTTTGAGCGTCTCCGTATCGGGCAGGCCGCGATAGAGCGTGATGGCCGCAGCTTTCTTCCAGATAGCCAGCACCTCGCGGCCATATCTGGATTCGATCTGCGCAGGCGCGTTCTGGAACACGCCCAGAAAGTTGATCCCGAGGCTGCGATAGAGGGTCAGGATTTCATAGAAGTTGGAGACATAGAGCTGTCCCCATTCTTCGCCGATCACCAGCGCCCGTAGATCACCGTGCGCATCGGCAAAGCGCTCGATGATGGCGGAGGTCATCGCGCCAACAAAATGGCGGCTCGAATCCGAGCGCGCCGAGCCCATGAGATAAAGCGCGGTGCGCGTTGTCTTCATAGAGGCCGGATCAAAATCCGTCTCGTCTGTCGTGAACCTTGCAGCGCTTCCCTTGCTATACATCTGAAGCCGCTCGGTGAGCAGGCTTCCATAAGCGTTCCATTGATCGGGGGAGGCCGTCCAGCTGGCGACCTGCCGGCACAAGGCCGATTGATCGGTGAGGCGCTCAAAGCTCGCCCAGAGCAAAAGGTCTTCATAAATCTCATCGCGCCCGCGCAAGAAAAAATCATGCATCCCGCCAGGTGTGCACGGCCATTGAGCCATCGACGCTTTGGCGGTGGCCGCGATATAAAGCGCGCCCATCGTGCGCACGCCTTGTCCGATCCAGCGATGCGTTGGGTTGGGATCGATCGGGAAGTGATATGAGGCCGCATCATAAGCCGCCTCTTGCAAGAGCGCGGCGAGGTGCGGGTTCTTTGCGATCTCTAAAACCCGCGTGTTCGGATTGTAGCGGATGCTCTTGTAGCCATAGAGATCGCCCGTGTTCAAAAACCGCACATCGTAGCCTTGGCGCTGCAATGTCTTCCACGACGTCCAGGCGAGTTCACCGTCTTTCGGGTCGGTGATGATCTTGGAAAAATGCATTGTGCGCGGCGAGACAAGATTCACACCTAAAAAGCGCGTGAACTTGCCTTTGCCCATCTGCGCATCGATGCAGGTCGGCTCAACATCACCATAGACGATCGGCTGCCCACGGAAGAATCCAAACTCAAGGCCACGGCGCAAACGCGAATAGGTCTTGAACGGGCCCTCCATTAGAGGAGACCCCCGTGCCGCAGGGCGTCCTCATCATTCAGTTGCGCCGTACCAAGTTGTCCCGAAGGGTTGGCGCTCAGCATGGCCGCGACTTGCTGGGCGGCCAATTGTTCGGCGCGCTGACGCGCGATCCGCGCTTCCTTTGCATCCTTCCACGCTTTTCTTTGGTGGTAGTAGGATTCCAGCATGTGGACGAACTGGTAAGCCTTGATCAGTCCATTGAAGCCCTTCATCGCCGTGCGTCCTCATCCATCCAACTCGCGTAGGAAAAGCCCGTAATGACGGGCGTGATCGAGGGCAGGGCGTGTTTGTCGTCTTCAGTATCGTCGACTTGGGGAAGGTGTTTCTGTCCCCAGCGGCGCAAGACATAGAACAATATCTCCATGCCCGTTGATCCCAGCATGTAGCCAGGAAGCGCGACGATCACCCAAGGTCGCCAGTCGGTGAAGGGGTTCTCGCCGGCTTCAATTCCGACGCACAGCAAGAGGAACAAAAATAACGCGATCATCATACCAGCGCCCGCGAGCCCTCGTTTGACGAAGGCGCGCACGAAGGAAGGCGTGAGTGTGATCGGCCCCATGATGATCGGGCGATGCCAGGCGAAGATCGCGAGCACCGTGATGACGAAGGTGACGACGGCTGCAACGAACAAGAGGAACATGACGATGTATCCGATCACGATCGCAATCATCATGAAGAAGCGGGTGATGGGATCGTCTTCAGACTTTCGGCTACTCATGGTGCGGAACTCCTCTTGGATCAGCGCTGGGCTTCTTCGTCATCCCAACGCGCGAAGTCGAAGGGGCGTGTATCAGGAGCAGGGGCGCGAGGCTGATCGCTCGTAATACCTTGCGGATTGGTCGTTGCTGGATCGATGAGGGGCGCCGAGGACTCGTCTGCATCGTTCGTGAACATCGGCCAGAACGCGCCGATGCAATAACCGCCAATCATCCCGTAGAAGAGATAACTCCCATCGATCACGTCATCCCAGCCAAAGAGCGCGCGAGAAAACAAGAAGAAGGCTGGTACAGCGATCGCGCCAGCAATCCCGCGATGAACGAAGGCGCGCGCCTGTTCGGGCTCCAAGATAGCACTCCCCAGTTTCAGGGGGCGGCGCCAGGCGAGAAAGCAGAGGATGGTGAGGACCGTGGCGGCAAACGCCATCAGCGCAAAGACGAAGAGGGCGATGATGATGATCGCCATCCCGAGCGCACCCAGCACGAGCCAGACACCGCTATTATCATCTTTTGAGGACATGAGACTCTCCTGTTTGTCCGTATGCGAAGATTATTTGTCGAGCTTGAGAGACAGGCCGCGCACCGAGGGCGCATCGGGGTTGAGGGCGGGTTTTTGGGAAGGCGCATCTTGTGGGCGCATCGCCATGTAGCGGCCCACATCGCGCCGCAGCTCCATCAGCTGCTCCGCCTGACGCGAGCGCAGGGCTTTGTACTGAACATCGAGCACACGCCGCTCGGATAGCTGGCGTGCAATCACCTCATGACGCTCACTGGCGTGGCGCGTCTGCGTGGCTTTGGCCTCGCTCTCATTCTGGCGGCGTATCTCGCCGGTCTTGCCGGAGAAGAAGCTCCAGATCGCCTTGAAGCCGCGCGGCATGCGCGCCTGGCGTTCCTTGGTCTCATTGATCCATTCGAGCGATTGTTTGGCTGTCAGATCACTGCGCTCTTTGCGATGGTGATGCGTCATCTCCATCTTGTAGTGTGCGAGCTTGGCTTCGCTTTCTTTGAAGGCAAGGCGGCTTTGCTCGATGTAGGATTTCAGTTTGGGCGTCATGCGCTCAGTGAGTTGCGCCTTCGCCTCTGCAACGCTTTGAAGGTCTTTCGGCTCGCCGAGTTTCGCACGGACATCTTTTGTCTTGAGACCGAGCGCACGGGAGAGCGCATGCACTTCGCCGTTATGATCAAGAATCACGAGCGCGCGCTTGTCGCCTTTGGCGAGGGAGAGCCCGCGTGCCTGCAAGGCTTGCTCAAACGCTTTGCGGTTATCCGATACAGCCCAGGCATCTTGCGCGGCGATCTTGAGATTACGGGGATCTTCGCCTCTGCGTCTCGCCATCTGATATTCTTTGAGCGTGAAGTTCGTCGGATCGCGCTCAGAGGCTTTCGTCATCCCGCGCGGCATTGCGTAGCCGTGCTCTAGAAAAAGCTCTCTCGAAACGTCCATCAGCTTGTTCTTGAAGAAGGGAAGCGGAATTGCGGTCATGGTCTCTGCGCAGATACGTGACCAGACCGTATGGACGTGACGCCTGCCTTCCTTCTCATGGAAGACAATAGCGCGCGGCTGGCCTGTTAGGCCTGTAGCTTCCTCGACTCTGTTGATCGCGTCCATGAAAGCATCCGCTTCAAGAACTGCGTCTTGAGGCGGGGAAAAACTCACTGAAAAAAGATACTGAGAACACTTCGTGCCGCGCCGGATCGCATCCACTTCCTTGAAAGCGCCGTGCAGGTCTTCGCTAATGAAGCCGCGCAGTTCTGCGATCTCCACATGCTCGTTCTCGTCGGTGCGTGTGAGGTGAGCGGCCAGGTTC
>JAIXVM010000307.1 GCA_027482995.1 Hyphomonadaceae bacterium
GAAGCGATCGTGGCTGATCACCACGGCGCATCCGGCAAAGCTTTCCAACGCTTCTTCCAGCGCGCGCAGGGTTTCCACGTCGAGATCGTTGGTCGGTTCGTCAAGCAGGAGCAGGTTGTGGCTGCCCTTCAGCATCTTGGCGAGGTGGACACGGTTGCGCTCACCGCCCGAGAGGATGCCGACTTTCTTCTGCTGGTCCGTGCCCTTGAAGTTGAACGCGCCGACATAGGCGCGGGACATGACGGTGACGCCGCCGAGGTCGATGACATCCGTGCCGCCGGAGATTTCTTCCCAGACGTTCTTGTTGGGATCGAGCTTGTCGCGGCTCTGGTCAACGTAGCCGATCTTGACGGTCTCGCCGACGCGCATCGCGCCGGAATTGGGTTTCTCCTGGCCGAGGATCATCTTGAACAGGGTCGATTTACCGGCGCCGTTCGGACCGATCACGCCGACGATGCCGCCGGGCGGCAGTTTGAACGACAGGTTCTCGATGAGTACGTTGTCGCCGAACGCCTTGTTGAGGTTCTCCGCTTCGAGCACCACGCCGCCGAGACGCGGGCCGGGCGGAATGCGGATCTGCGAGGTCATGACCTGCTCGCGCTCGGCCTCCGAGGCCATCTTCTCGTAAGCGTTGATACGGGCCTTAGATTTTGCCTGGCGCGCCTTCTGGCCGGAGCGGACCCATTCGAGTTCCTTGGCCAGCGTGCGCTTGCGGCCGACGTCTTCGCGGGCCTCCTGCTCCATGCGCTTGGCCTTCTGCTCAACCCAGCTCGAGTAGTTGCCCTGGAAGGGCACGCCGCGGCCGCGGTCGAGTTCGAGGATCCAGTCGGTGATGTCATCGAGGAAGTAGCGGTCGTGCGTGACGAGGATCACGCAGCCCGGGAAGTTGATCAGGTAGTTCTGAAGCCAGGCGACGGTTTCGGCGTCGAGGTGGTTGGTCGGTTCGTCCATCAGGATCATGTCGGGTTTCGACAGGAGCAGCTGGCAGATGGCGACGCGCCGGATTTCACCGCCCGACAGCTTGGTTACGTCCGCGTCGTTTTCCGGGCAGCGGAGGGCGTTCATCGCCATCTCGATCTTGGAGTCGATGTCCCAGGCGTTCGCCGCGTCGATCTTCTCCTGCAGCGAGGTCATCTCTTCCATGAGCTCGTCGGAATAGTCTTCGCCGAGTTTTGCCGAGATCGCGTTGAACTCGTCCAACATCATCTTTTCGGGGCATGAGGCCGCGATGTTGTCGAAGACGTTCTTGGTGGGGTCCAGTTTCGGCTCCTGCGGCAGGTAGCCGACTTTCACGCCGTCTGCCGCCCAGGCTTCACCCGTGAAGTCCTTGTCCACGCCGGACATGATGCGCAGCAGGGTGGATTTACCCGATCCGTTGACGCCCACGACCCCGATCTTCGCATCCGGCAGGAAGTTCAGGTGGATGTTCTCGAACACCTTCTTGCCGCCGGGATAGGCCTTCGTGAGACCCTGCATGTGGAAGACGTATTGGGGACCGGCCATGGGCGAAGGTTCCTTGTAAGGCATGGATTTCGGATCAGCGCGCGATGTGGCGCGCTACGGCGGGAAGATCAAGCGCGAAGGTGGGGCATCCGCCGTCCGGCAGCAGCGCCGGACAGGTCAGGCATCGCCCGGTCCTACTCCCGGAAACCCTTGATAAGGCGGCCTTCTTCCATGAGCGCCCGGATGTGGTCCCCGTCATGAGCCGGAATCACGGCGAGATCAGGGTTGGCGGCCATCAGGTCATGCAAGGCACGCAGCTGCGCCTTCACGGAGGTGCGATCCTCATTCGGGTCGAAAATCATGTACTGCGTCAGCACCGGGCGCGTGGTCAGGGTCTCGACCGCGTCGAGCGACCAGGCGACATCTCCGATCAGAAGGGTTTCGCGTCCATCCTGGGTGCGGATGAATACCAGCTGGCTGCCCGGGGTGTGCCCTGCTGCCGGAATGATGACGACGCCCGGCGCGATCGACTGGACTGTGCCGTCAAGGCGCGGGGCAAGTTCCGCAATGGCCGGATCCAGCGCGCCAATGGCAAAGATGGGAAGCGTCGCAATCTGCGGTGCATTGAGTGTGAGGCGCGGCGCCAGTGCGACGGGGTCGGGATGCCGCGCAACGGCCATGACGTGGTCGAGATGTTCGTGCGTGATCACAACCTGATCGGCTTTCAGCATCGCGGCGAGGAGCGTTTCATATGCTGCGGCGTCGAACGACCAGTCCGCTTGAGATTGCACCATGCCCTCAGCCGTTGCCGCGTCGATGGCGCCATCAACGACGAGGGTACGGTCCGGCCATACGATCTGGATGGAATTGTAGGTCGTGTTCCAGTCGGTCCCAAAACCGCCGGCGCGCGCGGCAAAACCGGGCGCCTTGTCACGTCCAATTTCGAGCACCCGGATTTCAGTGGGGAGCGTCGACGCGTCTTCGGGCAGGCGCGACCGCCAGTCTTCAATTGAAAACACACCAGGCGCGGCTTCGGGCGCTTTGGAATCAGCCAGGAACAGCCACCAGACGGCGCCGGAAATGGCGATGCCCAGCGCGGCGGCGGCGATAAGTATTGTGCGAAGCATGTTCGGCCCTCCCGGCGGATAGGTTTCAGGAAATCACGCCGCCCCTACCGATGGGAAGGAAAATCGCGTCTCACGGGTCAAGCCAACGGTTCAGGTCTGGTCAGCCGGGTGAAACGCTGGCAATCCGGGCGAGTGTCATGGGCAAGACGGAGTGACGATCGTGCCGGCCTTCCAGCCTACCGCTGAGCAATTCCGCGCCTTTCGCGATGACCCGCATGACGGGCCAGTGGCGCAGGTGAACCTCCTGAAATTCCGCATCAAGGCCGAGTACCAGCCGGGGGATCCGGAATTCGGCGACGACAGCACCGGCCGCGAAGCTTATGCCCGTTACTCGAAGGCGTTCACCGCCGCCGCAGCAGACGTCGGCGGCATTACGCTGCTGCTCGGAGATGCAGAGCGTTACTTTATCGGCGGGGGTGACTGGGACGGTGTTCTGGTCAATCACTTCCCGAACCGGCAGGCCTTCATCGCAACGCTGAACCACCGGGACTACAAGGACATGTCGCGGCACCGAGACGCCGGCCTGCTGTGTCAGGACCTCATCGTGACGCGGCCGACCTGGGTGAACGGAAAACAGACATGAACAGATATGACGTGTACGGCGCTTTGGGCTCGCTCTTGCGACCGTCGCGTGCGAACTGACCGAAGAAGGAGTGTCGCTGCTTGACTGATCCCTATTCGCCGATTGCCCGGCTGCTACACCACCGCACGCAGGGTCGCCGCAAGGGCGAACCCATTGCCCTGCCGATCGTGGCATCCTCCACCTTCGACCAACCTGGCGATCCGGACGGCACCCATTTCTATGGACGCAATGGCAACCCGACGGTCGAAGAAGTCGAGGCCGAACTCGGTATTCTCGAAGATGCCCAGTGTGTCTTGTTTCCCTCGGGCATGGCCGCCATCGCCTCGGTCTTTTCGGGCCATCTTCGGCCGGGGGACCGCGTGCTGGTCCATTCGGATGGCTATTACAACGCACGCGCCCTGCTCGCCGCCCAGTTCGAACCCATGGGTGTACGGATGGAAACCGTCGCCACAGCGGATTTCGCCTCGGCGGACTTCACAGGTGTCAAGCTTGCCTTGATCGAGACGCCGTCCAACCCTGGCCTTGATGTGTGCGACATTGCGGCGGTGGCGGGCCGTGCCAAGGCTGCGGGGACGATCCTTGTCGCCGACAACACGACGGCGACCCCGCTTTGCCAAAGGCCGCTCGATCTGGGTGCGGATGTGTCGATCATGGCGGACACCAAAGCGATGGCGGGTCACTCGGACATTCTCGCCGGCCATGTCGCGAGCCGGAATCCCGCTCTGATCGAACCCGTGAAGAACTGGCGGCGGCTAGCGGGCGCGTTGGTGAGCCCTTTCGATGCCTATCTGCTGCACAGGGGACTCGAAACGCTGGAGCTGCGCGTGGGACGGGCCAATTCCAACGCACTCGCCATTGCGACCGCCCTATCAGGCGATCCCCGCGTCAGCGGCCTGCGCTATCCGGGCCTCGCCGGTGATCCTGCGCATGCCATCGCCCGGCGCCAGATGAAGGGATATGGCCCGATCGTCAGTTTCTGCCTGAAGGACCGGGCAACCTCGGAAGCGTTCATCGCCCGCCACCCCCTGCTCGCCGCTGCAACCAGTTTTGGCGGTGTCCATTCCAGCGCTGAATGCCGAATCCGCTGGGGCGACGCCGTGCCGGAGGGGTTCATAAGGATGGCCTGCGGTATCGAGCCTGTGGGCGATCTGGTCGCGGCGACGCTGGCCGCCCTGGACGCCGGTTAGCGGCAATACGGCCCGCCGGACGGATCATGACAGCGGAGTCACGTTAGTATATTGCTCACGGCCAAGGCACGGGAACCTGAGTATGCGGCGTCTGAGTATAGTTTTGTTCTTTGTCCTCGCGATTGCCGCAGGCATTGGCTGGTTCGTTCTGCGCCAGCCGCCGAAGCCTCTGGAGATTTCAGAGCCGGTTCGTATCCATCAAGGCATCGTCATCGGCGGCATCGACGCCGAAAACCCGGCCATTCGGGTGTTCAACGGCATCCCTTATGCAACCGCGGAACGCTGGACCGCGCCGGCTCCGCCGCCGCAATGGGGCGCCACGTCGCGCGACACGCGCGCGTTCGGGCCGGAATGCATTCAGCCGCGCACTCGCTTCGGATCGTTCGTTAACCAGATCATCGACGGGATGGGCCTGTCGATGATCGAACGAACGGCGGCGCGCATTGCGATGTCTGCGCAGGAACCGCCGCCGGAAGCCGAAAACTGCCTCGTGCTGAATGTGCGAACAGCGAATCTCAAAGGCGCCGAGCCGCAGCCCGTGATGGTCTGGATCCATGGCGGCGCGCACCAGTATGGTTCTGGCTCCAGCGGGATTTACCAGTCCAACGGCCTGGTCGAACAAGGCGTCGTGCTGGTCACGATCAACTACCGGCTTGGCGCGTTCGGCTATCTGGCCCACCCTGCCCTCACTGAAGAAGCCGGCACATCCGGCAATTACGGCCTGCTGGATCAAGCGGCGGCTCTCGCCTGGGTGCGCGACAACATTGCCGCTTTCGGCGGCGATCCCGGAAACGTCACCATCTTTGGTGAGAGCGCAGGCGCCCAGTCTGTCACCGAACTGATGGCGATGCCCGCCGCGAACGGTCTTTATCACAAGGTCATCCTGCAAAGCGGGGCCAGCACCGGAAACCTTCTGCACCTCAAGCGGTCGCCGATGGCGGGCATCAAGAGTGCCGAGGAGGCGGGCGCCGATTTCCTGTCCTCCCTCGCTCCGCCCGCAGCGACAGCAGCGGATCTGCGCGCGATTCCCTCGGCCGCGATCATCTCGCGCGGCGAAGCCCGCAGCGATCTGAATGGCTATTTCCTGCCGGTTGTGGATGGCCGGGTTATCCCGCAGCCGATCGGCGTTGCTTTCAGAGACGGCCTTGTCCCGAAGGTCCCGATGCTGGCAGGCTACAACGCGGACGAAGGCAGCCTCTTTTACGATAGTCTGCAATCACCCACGATCTTGCGGTCTGACCTGACAGGAACACTGGAGGAGCGCGAAGCTGCGCTCGCCGAAGTCTTTGGACGCAATCCCGCCAAGGCGCTTCAGGCGCTGTACGGAATGGACACACCCGAAACCTGGGACAAAGGTGCAACCGACATGCTGGGCGACGATCTGTTCGGCGTTCACATGCGGTTTGTGGGCCGGACCAACGCCAAGGCGGGCAAGCCGACCTACCTTTACCACTTCACACGCGTGCCGCCGTCGAAACGCCAGACGATCGGCGCGTTCCATGCTGCCGAAATCTCGTTCGTCTTCGACAGCCACCTCAGCGGCATGAAGATCACTGCGGCGGACCGCAAACTCACGGATCAGATGGTCCGCTTCTGGGCAAACTTTGCACGCTCCGGAAATCCCAACGGTCAGGGACTGCCCGAATGGCCGCCGACCAGTTCGGAAAAAGACGTCTGGCTTGAACTCGACGGTACGCCAGAACCCATCGAAGGATTGCGCGCCCGCAAGCTCGATATTCTCGAAGAGGCCCTCCTGCAGCGCCTGAACGCAGTCGCAGGCGCGCCACCTGCAGCCGAGCCTTCACCCGAAACGACACCGGCGCCCGAAGCTGCGCTCATTCTGCCGATCCGGCAGCCAGCTCAGGCTCGTCCACGCGCGACCACGCCTGCCGCCGCGGGGTCTGCGGTCGCCGTTTCCGGTTTCATCACACCGCAACCGGTGCCGCCGACGCCTGCGCCGGCAGAGCCTCAACCGGCCCCAGCTGATCCTGCTCCGGCCGAGGCGCCCGCAGAGATACCCGCCGCATCGCCCTCAGGCAGTGAGTAGAATCCGGCAGATTTCGGTTAGCCCGGCCTGATCCGTCTCGTCGAAGGCGTCATACTCTGTGGAATCGACGTCGAGCACAGCCGCCAGTTCCCCATTCGCATTGAACACCGGTACGACGATCTCCGAATTGGACGCCGAATCGCAGGCGATGTGCCCCGGAAACTCGTGAACATCCGGCACGATGATTGGCGCCCGCGTCGCGGCCACATGACCGCATACGCCTTTGCCGAAAGGGATCCGGAGGCAGCCAAGCGTGCCCTGGTAGGGACCGACGACGAGCTCTTCGGGCTTCAGGGGATCGACGAGGTAAAAACCGGTCCAGAAAAAGCGCGGCTTGAACGCCAGCGCCAGCAGGCAAGCCGCGGTCGCATAACGCGCCGTTTCGGAAGTTTCCCCGGCTACAACGCTGGCGATTTCCTCTGTCAGCTGCCGGTACGCCTCTGCCTTGTCCATATCCTGCCTCTCTGCGGTCACCGGCCGCCTGTACCGCCGGAGGGAGGCTCGCCGCAAGTGCCCGTTGAAGCGGCAGGCGACCTCTGAAATAGTCTGTCAGGTGAACTCTGGGTCGGAATCGCGGGGAGGGTCAGGCGTCAATGCTCAGGTTGAGGACGCCCCTGAGCGCGCTGGCCCTCTGCCTGTTGCTTGCAGCGCCATCGTTCGCCCAATCCGAATCTGCAAACGATATTGAACCCGGGTCGGGCGATTACGTCGAAGTCTTCGATGGCGATGTCGAAGCGAGCCCGGCGCCGGGGATCGAAACCGATCTTGACGTCGTGGACGATGCGCACGCCGTCTATCTCGCGGACCCGGAATTGCAACTCGAACGTCCCGAGCAGGATCTCGAAGTTCCCGACCCGCCCGACCCGCCGCCCGACTGGCTGCGCGCTTTCGGCGAGTTCCTGGACTCTCTGGCGCCTCTGTTTCGCGTCATCTTCTGGATCGCGGTCGCGCTCGTCGTAGCCGGGCTACTCTACTTCATCTTCGGCGAAGCCGTGCGCCTCAGATTTGGCGGCCCCCGGAAGCCGAAGGACACTTTGCCGGACGATGTGCTGACGGATTTGCGACCGGACGCTGACGCCGCCCGTTCGCTGCTTGACGAGGCGGACGCCCTCGCCCGCGCCGGACGGTTTGCCGAGGCGGTCCACCTCCTGCTCTTCCGGTCCATCGAGGATATCCAGACGCGTCTGGACGGCGGCGTTCCGACATCCCTGACCGCGCGCGAGATTGCCGGGCTCGGCAAACTACCCGACCGCGCCAAACGCGCGCTGAAGCCGATCATCCAGGTCGTCGAACGCAGCTTCTTCGGGGGACGCGATGTGGACGTAAATGGCTGGCAGGAAGCGCGGCGCAGTTACGAAGACTTTGCATTCGGCGAGGGCTGGGCATGAGCACCGAGACGCTGTCCAGTTCGCCCTTTTCCACCCGTGTCATGGCGATCCTGATCGCAATCGCCGCCATCTCGTTTGGCGCGGTGCTCGTGATGGCCGGATGGGCGCCCGAACTGCGAGACCGCAACCGCGCCGGCGATCACCCGTTTTCGACTTCGGCCCTCGGCTTCAATGGCCTCGTGCGCCTGCTCGAGACGTCCGGTTATCCCGTCAAGGTATCGAGGCTCGCAAGCGATCTCGAAACGCGGTCCTACGGGTTGATGATCGTGACATTGTCCGCAGACGGCAGTTTCCAGCCGATCATCGACAAGACTTTGCAGCCCACCACATTGGTCGTGCTGCCAAAATGGTATGGCCGCACCGACCCGATGAACGCGGCACGTCAGGCAGATACCCGTTTCATCGACGGCGGCGAACTCAATGACCGTATCCGAACCATCTATTCGGGCGCCGAGATCCTGCGCGTGACGCCGCCGGGCAAGGTGGACGCACCGTTCGGTCAGGTCGCGATCAAGCCAGACGTGCGCCTGCAGCTGATCAGCGACCCGTCGCTGGAAACCGTGATTGGCGCCGGGAATGGCGCCTTGCTGGCCTTTGACCCGGTCCGCAACCTCTACATCCTCAGCGATCCCGACATGCTGAACACGTTCGGACTTGCAGAGCGCGACAATGCGCGCTTTGCGGTCCAGCTCGTCGACTTTCTCCGCTACGATGCGTCCGAACCGATCCTTATCGATGCGACGCTGCACGGCTTCGAGCGATCCGAAAACCTGCTCAAGATGATGTTCAGCGTTCCTTACATCGGCGTCACGCTGGTCGCGCTGGCCGCCGCGCTGCTTCTGGGCTGGGCCGCCGCGATCCGCTTCGGTCCGCCGATGCGAGAGGAGCGGGCGATCGCACTCGGCAAGCAGGCTCTGGCCGACAATTCAGCCGGCCTTGTCGCAATGGCGCGGCGCGAGGCCCGCATGGCGCCCGGTTTCCTCGCGCTCGTCCGCCGCCGGCTTGCGCGCGAAATCGGCGCGCCGCGCTGGCTGAACGAAACTCAGTTGACGGACATGTTTGACCGCCTCGGCCCGGATCCCGAAACGGGGCGGACATTCTCACAAATGGAAGCGGAGCTGAAAGAGCCCGCTGCAAGCCGTGAAGACCTGCTCGCAAAAGCGCGCGGGCTCTATCGCTGGCGCAAGGAAGTTATCAGGAGAACACTCAATGAGCGTAGCTGAAATCCGAAATCTCGCGGACCGGATCCGGACCGAAGTGCGAAAGGCCATCATCGGCCAGGATACGACGGTCGACCTGCTGCTCGTCGCGCTGTTCTCTTCGGGACACGTGCTGCTGGAAGGGCCGCCCGGCACCGCGAAGACCCTGCTCGCGCAGTGTTTCTCAAAGGCGATCTCGCTCGAGTATGGCCGTATCCAGTTCACACCGGACCTGATGCCCGGCGATGTGCTGGGCACGAACCTCTTCAACTTCCAGACCAACGAGTTCAGCCTCACCAAGGGCCCGATCTTTACCGACCTGCTCCTCGCTGACGAGATCAACCGCACGCCGCCCAAGACGCAGGCCGCCTTGCTCGAAGCCATGCAGGAACGGCGCGTCACGATTGATGGCGAAAGCTACGTCCTGAACCCGCGCTTCACAGTGATCGCCACGCAGAACCCGATCGAGCAGCAAGGCACTTATCCACTGCCGGAAGCTCAGCTCGACCGCTTCCTGTTCAAGCACACGCTCGATTATCCGTCCCGGGATGAAGAACTGAAAATCGTTTCGCAGCATGGCACGCGCACCGGCATGAAGACCCCGGAGGCCTTCGGCATCCAGCCCGTCATCTCGCTCGCCGAACTCAACACTGCCGTCGATGCCGTTGCGGGCGCGCGGATCAATGATGACATCATTGCGTACATCGTCGATCTTGTGCGCGCCACACGCGCCAGTCCCGCGCTGGAGACGGGTGCGAGCCCCCGTGCCGCCGCCGCGCTCGCCACCGCGTCCCGCGCGCGGGCTGCGCTCGACGGGCGCGATTTCGTCATTCCGGATGACGTTAAATCGCTCGCCCTGCCGACGCTGCGCCACCGCGTTCTGCTCTCGCCGGCCGCCGATATCGAAGGCCGCACGACGGAGGAAACACTCCTCGCCATCATCGAACAAACGGCGGCGCCCCGGTGATTTCGCCCACGCTCCGCGCCATCTTCCTGATGCTGCTGGGCTTGCCCTTGCTGGTCGCCATCGCTTTGGTGGCACCGGAGCTCTGGATCGTGTCCGCCGGATGGATCGCTGCGGTTGGCGCACTGATCGGCGTGGACACGTTGCTGGGTGCCTCGGTGCGGCACTACCAGGTAAAGGTCAATCTGCCGCCTCTGCTCTATGTCGGCAGCGCAGACGATGTGCAGATTGAACTTTCGTTCGAGAACGGACCACTTCCGGCGCGCGTCGAGGTGCAGCTCGAAACCAACGCCCTGCTCGGGACGCGCGAATCCCAGGGCCTGCGCGGCTGGGATGGCCGCATCCGTGCCCACGCGATTAGCGTGACGCCCTCGCGTCGCGGCATGGCGCAGATCGTCCGTCTCTGGAGCCGTTGGCAGGGGCCGCTCGGCCTCATCCAGAAACGCCATGTTGAGCTCTTGAACCTGAATGTTCCGGTCACCCCGAACGTCCGCTGGGTGCGCGACGAGGCGATCCGCCTGTTCTCCCGCGATGCGGAGTTCGGCATCAAGACGCAGATCGAGCGCGGTGATGGCAGCGAGTTCGATGCGTTGCGGGAGTTTGCATCGGGCATGGACCGGCGCGCGATCGACTGGAAGCACTCCGCCCGCCACCGCGCCCTCCTCGCCAAGGAGTTCAAGACCGAACGCAACCACAACATCGTCTTCGCCTTCGATACGGGGCGGCTGATGAGCGAGCCGCTCGGCGGAGTGCCAAAAATTGATCGGGCCGTAACGGCAGGCTTGCTTCTTGCCTATGTGTCCCTGCGCAACGGCGATCGCACGATGTTCTATGGCTTTGCAGACCGCCCCGGCGCCAATAGCGGGTTTCTGACGGGCACGAGCAGCTTCCCGAAAGCGCAGGCGGCCGTCGCCGAAATGGATTATTCCGAGGACGAAGCAAATTTCACGCTCGCCCTGTCGAATCTCGGATCGCAGCTGCAGCGCCGGAGCCTGATCATCATCTTCTCTGATTTCGTGGACACGATCTCTGCCGAACTGATGCTGGAAAACGTCAAGCGCCTGACGGATCGCCACCTCGTCCTGTTCGCCACGTTCGAAGACGCAGCCCTCTCCCAAATGGCAGACGCGGCGCCCGCCACGGCCGAGGACGTCGCTCGTGCCGTGATCGCTGACACGCTGCTGGCTGAGCGCGATGTCGTCTTTCGGCGGCTGCAAAGGCTCGGCGTACAGATCATCGAGACGACGCCCGAGAAGTTCAGCAGCGAACTCGTTTCGCGCTACCTGCAGATCAAGCAGAGGGACATGCTGTGAGCGATCTCCTCAAGTCTTACCGCTTTCGCGAAGAGCGCCAGTCCGATTGGGCGAAGCTCGACCAGATCCTCACGCGGGCCGAAGGCGGCGGCGTGAAGAGCCTCACTGATGACCAGATGCTCGCCTTGCCTCGCTTGTACCGGCAGGCCGTCTCGTCGTTATCCGTCGCGCGCTCCATCTCTCTCGACCAGAATGTGATCAACTATCTCGAGAGCCTCTGCACCCGGGCGTACTTCTTCGTGTACGGTGCGCGCACGACGCTCGGTGAGCGGATGATGCTGTTCCTCCGCAAGGACTGGCCGGCCGCTGTAAGCCGGTCGGTCTGGACAACGCTGATCGCGGCTTTCTTCTTCTTTGGCGGATGGGCGCTCGCCTTCTTCCTCTGCCTTCAGGACATGGACTGGTTCTGGACCTTCCATGGCCAGAACTTCATGGATGGACGCAACCCGGACGCCACCGTCGAATACCTCCGCAGCACAATCTATACCGGCACAGGAGAAGCGGGGGATGGTCAGCTCACGGCGTTTGCCAGCTTCCTGTTCAACAACAACGCCCAGATCGCGCTCCTGGCCTTTGCACTGGGTTTTGCGTTCGGCATCCCTACCGCCTGGCTGCTGGTTTATAATGGCGTGATGATCGGCTCCCTCTATGCCGTGTTCTGGGACAAGGGGCTTGGCTACGAGTTTACCGGCTGGCTGATGATCCATGGCGTGACAGAGATTTCCGCCATCGTGCTCGCCGGGGCAGCAGGCTTTGTGATTGGCGGCGCCGTTGCCTTTCCCGGCGCGCATTCCCGGATTGCCTCGGCGCGACTTGCGGGTCAGCGCGCGGCAACCATCGCAATGGGCTGCGTCGTGATGCTCATCATCGCGGCCCTGCTGGAAGGGTTCGGCCGACAGCTGATCAATTCAGATGTGGTTCGCTATGTCATTGCCGGCGCCACGCTCGTGTTCTGGCTGATCTATTTCTATGCGCCGCGCAAAGAGCTTCCGGCATGACAAAGCCCCCGCTCAAGATGGCGCCGATCAATGCCACAACCGCCCAGAGCCGCGAGGCCGCAGTTCAGCGCCGCGCCCGCTTTGCCGAAGAGATGCGCCAGTCCAAGACTGTTCGCCGCCTCGTCACCCCCGAAGGCGCGGCCATCCAGCTGAGGCTCGCCAGCGTGGCGGAGCGAGCCGGCGCCTTCATGATCGACCTTGCGATCCAGTGGGCCATCGTGATCGCGACACTCATGGGGCTCAGCTACATGGGCAGCGCCCTCAGCCCCGGCAGCGCAAACATCGCCTTCGCCTTCTGGCTGGTTTTCTTCTTTTTCCTGCGGAACTTCTATTACATCTTCTTCGAAATCGGCCAGCGCGGCGCGACGCCTGGCAAACGGATATTGGGACTTCGCGTGGCGGCACGCGACGGAGGCCGCCTGACGGCCAATTCCGTACTCGCACGAAATTTCATCCGCGAGATCGAGATCGGCCTGCCCTTCCAGTTCGTGTTGATGGGCGGCGACCAGTTTGGCGCCTGGATGGCGCTATTCGGGCTGCTCTGGTCCGGCGTCTTCCTGCTGTTCCCGGTTTTCAACAAGGACAAGATGCGCGTAGGAGACCTGCTCGCCGGTACTTGGGTCATCAAGGCACCGAAGGCCAAGCTGATGGAAGACATCGCATCGTCTTCGGCCAGGCCGGAAGCCGCATCGCGATTTGCATTCACGCCGGCCCAGACCGATGCTTACGGTATTCATGAACTGCATGTTCTAGAGGATGTGCTTCGTCAGTCCACGGCTGAAATCAAGGCGCAGGTCGCCGGCCGCATCCGCACCAAGATCGGCTGGTCGCGCATCGACGGTGAAGCGGATGTCGCATTCCTTGAGGCCTACTACGCCGCACTGAGAAAACGTCTCGAGCAACGCATGCTTCTCGGTGATCGAAAATCCGACAAGTTCGACGTGCGCTGACGATGTCAGTTGACGACAACACCGAGCCTGCGGCGCAGGAACCGTCCAACGGAAATCAGCCATTTTGGCCGCGACGCCGGATCAATCTTCCAGCGTAGCAAGGTACGCCGGGATCCAGCGGGGAGGATCGACATAAGCGTCCACCAGATCCGATGCGCCAACCTCATACGCGCGGACACGTTTTCAGGTTTGTACCGTTTGGCCAAACGGATGACGCGCGCGATGGAGTCCCGCGCGATCGGATGCTGGTCGGGCGCGAAGGACATCGAGATCAGCCGATCGTTCAGGTGCAGGATGTCCGCGTCCCCGAGGTCGTCCGCCACGGGCAGGCCTAGCCGAGCTGCATGGTCGCGGATTGCTGCGTAACGGTGGAAGTCGTGGTTCAAGCCTCGGCGCGCCCGCGCCCCGAGATCGGTCTGGGGCTTCCAGTTTTGCGCGGAATGCAGGCGGTAAGCGGAGAGCGTGCTTTCGAATGTGCGCGTGGGTCCGTAGAGCGGCAGCGCAGAAACAATGTAACCCTCGGCGCTCATGCGATAGGCTTCGGCCGGGATCGGCATAACCTTGTCGAGGCCGTCGCGCGCAAAGATCAAACCCGAGGTGACGTTGGTATGATAGCGGCCCTGCTCGCGGAGCTGGCGCGAGATATCGCCGATCGCGAGCGGATACTGCAGTGCCGGGTGCACACCCGCCAGCTGACCATGGTCATCCGCATAGCGCATGCGGTAGTGATAGATCAGCACGCCTGGCTCATAATTGCCAAGTGCACGCTTCAATTCGCCGGGCAGAACGAAATCGTCAGCATCCAGGAAATAGATCAAGTCACCGGTTGCGCGCTCCCAACCTGCATTGAAAGCGGCCGCATGTCCCTGATTGTGAGGCTGGAACACCGGCGTGATCTTGTCGCCATAGGCCAGCATCACTTCACGTGAATTGTCCGACGAGCAGTCGTCAACCACGATGATCTGTGCACCCACATCTTCCCTGAGAATGCTATCGATCGCCGACGGCAGGAATCGCCCATAATTATAGCAGGTGATGATAACCGACAGGCTCGGCCGGGCCTGTTCAGCACCGGAGGCCTGAAAAGCGTCATGGGGAGATGAGTTCAGCAGCATCTTGATGTTCTTCGAGTATGCAATCTGTGGAGCGGGTTATTACTTCGCGTGAACGTGGGTATGCTGGATCGCCCAGTCTGCCTCATGCCAGGCCAGCGCGGAACGAATGATGTTGTCGATGCCGGACCGGCTGGCAACCCATCCCAGTTCCCGTTTTGCTTTGTCCGGCAATGCAATGAGCCGTCCCGGATCACCCGGTCGACGCGGCCCGTATCGACGCGGGACCTTCCGGTTCGTCGCGCGCTCAACCGCCGTCACAACTTCGGCAACGCTGGTGCCGCGTCCTGTCCCAAGATTGTAGGCCGAGGAGACCGCGCCGTTCTCTAGCGCCGTCAGCGCCCGAAGGTGTGCCTCAGCGAGGTCTTCGACGTGAATGTAATCGCGGATGGCCGTGCCATCGGGCGTATCGAAATCGCTGCCCAGAATGGTGAACTCATAGCCCTCGTCGTAAGCTCCTTTGAGAGCCAGCGGGATGACATGGGTTTCGCAGGCGTGACGCTCGCCGGTCTTTGCGTCGCGGTCAGCGCCGGCGGCATTGAAGTAACGCAGCGGGATGGAGCGAATGCCATGCGCCTTGTCGAAATCGCTAAGCATGTGCTCAACCATCAGTTTCGACATGCCGTAAGGGTTGATCGGCTTCTGCGGATGCAGCTCGTCGATCGTCTCGGAACTCGCGTGTCCGAACGTGGCACAGGTGGATGAGAAGATCAGGTAGCCCGTTCCATGCTTGCGCATCGCTTCCAGGAGATTGAGCGTGGCGAAGGTGTTGTTCCGGTAGTAGATCGACGGCTCGCGCACGGATTCAGCGACAAGCGCCGAACCTGCGAAATGCGCAACAGCGTCGGGCTTCACCTGCGAAAATGCAGCTTCCAGGTCTGCTGGATTCTGCAGATCGCCCACAAAAAGCGGGCCCCATTTCACCAGATCGCGCCAACCGGTCGAAAGGTTGTCAAAGACCGTGACTTCCCAACCCGCTTCGGCAAACGCCCGGCAGCAGTGACTTCCGACATAACCGGCGCCGCCGGTTACCAATAGTTTTCCTGGCATTGAATCCTCTCGCGGAGCCGAACAAGATTGGTCTACGTAGCTGTGTCTACGTCAGACCACTTAATCTGTTGTATGCAAGAGGCGGTCCGGAATGGATTTATCTGCTCAAGAAAACCGTGATGGTAAGCAGATTAGCCGATGATCCAAACGACAGCAGAGATGATCGCCGCCCAAAGACCGGCGCTCAGCCCGATGATCGTGACAAAGCGGAGCCACACTGGCCATTTTCCTTCGCTGAGATCGTCCATGAAGGCATAGTCCGCCCTCGCAGGCAGTCCGGCTTGAGACGTGAAAACGCGGTGTTCTACAGGAATCATAGGCTCGGTACTCGGCATGTACGCACTTAACCGGGCAAGGCTTAACGTGGAGTTTAAGCGGGTACGCGCCCAGACAACGCTAATGGTTAACAGCATGACGCCCAATTCAGGCACAAATCCGGCGAGCTTCAGGCAAATCTGCGCGTGCCCTAGCGATCGATTTCCACCAGAAAGTGTGAAGGCGTGGCAGGCTCAGCCCTCAGCGGAGGCCAGCCTGCTCTTCGCTACCGGCACGCGCGAGCTTTGAAACAGGGGGGGGAACTGGCCGATTGACCGTTTCCGCAACAGAACAGAGCCGACCCGGTCAAACCGCAGCGTGCGCGGCGAGACTTCGCCGGATGATGTCCGCCATAAAACCTTTGGGTTGAACAAACGTCACGTCCGGCAATTTTGAAAGTGTGGCGGCACGTGCGGATATCGGTTCCCGATTGTCGATCAACTGCCGGATCAAGACCGGGAGAGTGTCGCCGAGCGGCTCTTCAATGATGAATCCGCAATTGTGCTGGTCGAGCCAGGCGGCAGTTTCGGTCCCGCCAGGCGCAATCGACGGCGTGCAGTAATACCCGCCCTCATAAATGCGGTTGGGCAGCAGCCAAACCGAGTTGTAACCGGCTTCCATGAAGTCACCGGCCCAGACCACATCGAGGTTTTCATAAATGCCCGCCAGATCTTCCGGCGAACGGTAGCGGCCAAAGAACGTCATGTTGGGCCGCGCATCGATCAGAGGCTCGAACACGCTGATCTCGGTCCGCGATGGCACACCGTGCAGCCGAATCTCGAGTTGATCCGGAAACTGGTCAGCCAACGCGCACAGGAGCTCAAACGAGCGTTTGCAGCGAAGATTGCCGACCCAGCCTAGCCGCAAAGGTTGCTGAGCCGCGCGGGCAGACGACTTCTGCGCGCAAGAGCGCTCGCCATAGGCCGCACCTGGCGCCAGCCGGTTTTCAACCAGATAGGCTTGGTACCCGCCCGGATAGCGCTTCTCGAAATGGTTCCGGATGAAACCGGGTGACGAGACAACCAACCCCACCGAGCGCTTCAGAAGCTGGCCTTCGATCCAGCGCATCGCGGCGCCGATAATGTCGGGGCGAGTCAGCAGCCGGTGAACGTCGAGGCTTTCGTAGATCACGGGCGTGTCCAGCGACGCGTGCCGCTTCGCAAGAAAGGCGCAGGCCAGCATGTCCAGATTGCGGGCGTAGATCACGTCCGCCGCCGCAAGCTCTGCCTTGGCAGCCGCAGCCAAGCGCGCGCCGGCAAATATCTGGCGGATGCGTTGCACGAAGGCGCCGTCGCGCGTTTCGCCGAGGTCGATGTTCCGCCAAGCGAGCGTTCCGGGATCGCGGCGGCGCATCATGAAGCCGGTCACATCCAGCCCGTCATCCAGGAACGCCTGCACCCGGCGGCGCACGGCGGCGTCCGCCGCGTCGTGACCGAAGAAAGCGATCCGGGTCATCCGAAGCCTCCTGTAAGGCGGCGCCGGACGCTACTTGCGCCCCGCCGGCCGAGCTCCCGCCTATTCGGCGGAGATTCGGTCCACTGGCTCGCTGCGACCTGTCGCTTTTGCCGGCGGGACCTGCACGGCGACATTGGACTTCGGCGATTTGCCATTCGGCTTGCGCTTGCCATTCCAGTTGAACAGGGAAGGCTTCTCTTCCATCTGGTAGTACTTGCGATAGGCCTTGTAGCTTGCGCCAGGATCGCGGTGATGGCGGCGGCGGTTCAGGTCCACCATGTTGAGCGTGACGCCCAGCACGTCGGCCTTGAAGTTGCGCAGCAGCGTCAGCGATTGACGGGCCGCCGAGCGCGAAGAATGGCGCCAGCGGACAACCAGGATGGCCTTGTCGGCCTTGCCGGCAACCACGCGGGCTTCAGCCATCAGCAGAAGCGGACCGGTATCGATCAGGATCAGGTCGTACATGGAGCGCAGACGCGCCAGCAGGTCGTCGAATGCGCGGGTGCCGAACACATCGTGCGGCGTGTGGCCATTCTGCGAAAGCGGCAGGATGTCGAGCATCGTCTTGCGATCCTTGACGATGGCATCCGAGAGCTGGCCGGTGCCGAACAGGTATTCGACGAAACCGATTTCTGGCGACAGGCCGGCCGTTTCGGTCAGCTGGCGGCGGCGGAAGTCGCCGTCGATTACCAGCGTGCGTGAGCCGGACATGGCGGACATGCGGCCAAGCGACAGGGTCAGGCTGGTCTTGCCTTCATCCGGAAGCGAGGAGCACACGGCAACTGTCTTCGTTTCGCTGTCGAGATCCGAGAAAGCAATCGAGGCGCGCAGGTAGCGGATGCTCTCGGCATAGGCTGACAGCGGGCTTTCGACCAGGAAGTCGGCAGGATTGGTCTGCGACAGGCCCATGAAACTGCCGCTGCGGATCAGCGGCACAGAGCCGATCGGGTTAGCGCCGAGCTTGCGCTCAACATCATCAGTCGAGCTGATCTTCATGTCGAACATCTCGGCGAACAGGGCGAGCGCGCCGCCGACCACCAGACCCAGCAGACAGCCGATGATCAAGTTCAGCAGCTTCTTCGGCGAGTCCGGGGCGCCTGGCACTGAAGCGCGCGACAGAATGTTCGCGTCGGCGGTGATCAGTGCATCCTGTTCGTTCGTCTGTTTGGAACGCGTGAGGAATTCCTCGAGCAGGATGCGGCTCGTTTCGGCATCGCGTTCAAGTTCGCGCAGA
>JAIXVM010000277.1 GCA_027482995.1 Hyphomonadaceae bacterium
AACCCAAAAAGAAGAAATGATCAGGCGACTTCCGGCCGTTTGACGGGCTCATCGAGCGAAAACGCAAACTCCGTGGACCCATGCGCACGCAGGTGTAGCAATCGCTGCCAGCCATCCTCCAGCGAGAAGCGTTCGCCCTTCGGCGCCCACCACATCACGAAGCCCGGTCCGTCGCTGCGGTCGATCTCGTTGGCGAGGCGGCGCATGCTGGGCGGATGCGTGCGGCCGGAATGGCTGAACGTCTTCAGATCGTCGATGGACCGCCAGATTGCGAGTGTGGAGATATCCGGCGCGCGCCAATCCGGTGGATACGGAAACGCATTGGTCAGGCCGCGCCAGCTGCCGTCCGGGCAGCGCAGGCCATGGTCATGATGGATCAGGCCATCAAATGAGTCCGCATCCTTGAAAATGCGGGGCAGCAGCGCGACGAAAACCTGAACGAACTCATTACCGAGGTCGAACTTGCCAATCGGTCGTGCGCAATTGAAATGCACAAGCCTGTATTCCATCGCGCCCAATCCGGTTGCCCATCCGCGAGCGAACCATAGGGCAAAATCCGTTTCGTAATCTTTAAGAGAAACGAGATTTCAAGGCTGCAATCAGGGATTACTTACCTTTGAACTCGGCCGGGCGCTTCTGCAGGAAGGCGGTCACGCCCTCGCGGAAGTCTTCGGTGCGGCCCGCGTCTCGCTGGGCAACCCGCTCGTTGTGCAGCGCCGCCCCGAAATCGTCATCGCAGGCGTCCCAGATACACCGGCGTGCCAGCGCCAAAGCCACGGTCGGGCCGGTGGCCAGTTTTACGGCCAGTTCCTTGGCCGTTTCCATCAGCTTCGCGTCATCGACCACACGGTTCACCAGACCCCATTGCAGGGCGGTTTCGGCCGGCAGTTTTTCGCCCAGAAGTGCCATTTCCATCGCGCGCACGCGGCCGATTGTTTTGGCCAGCAGGTAGCTGGACCCGCCATCCGGTACCAGGCCGATGCGGCGGAAGGCCTGCAGGAAGTAGGCGCTCTTGGCGGCAACGACCAGATCGCCCATCAGACCGATGGCGCATCCGACACCTGCGGCCGCGCCGTTCACGGCGGTGATGACCGGATGGGGATGTTCGCGAATGGCGGTGACCAGTGGATTGTAGAAGGCATCGAGCGCCTTGCCGGCGTCCGGCATCGATTCCGGGTGCGCAATGGCCGGGCCGGAACCCATGCCGCCGAGGTTGGCGCCGGAACAGAATCCGCGGCCCTTGCCGGTCAGGATGGTGCAGCGCGCTTCCTTGGCGGCGACTTCCAACGCGTGCAGCAGCTCGATGGCCGTATCGACGCCGCAGGCGTTCAGCGTCTTGTCGTCATCAAAGGCGATGATCGCAATATCGCCGTCGCGCTCGTAGGAAATCTTCTCGTACTTCGCCATCTGGCGCTCTCCCTCATCCGGTTTATGCCTTGAGTTAACGCGATTGCTCCGTTCCGGGAACGCCTCACGCAGGGGCAGGCTTTTGCGAAACCCTTGGCGCCTGCGGCGAACGCGCGCTACACTCAGCGCAGTCAGATCCGCCGTAACGGCGCATATTTCGGGAGAATTCAGATGGCCCTCGACGGAACCCCAGGCTCAGGCATGCGCGCGCTGCTGGACAAGCAGAAGGCTGCGCACCTTCGTGACGGCATCCCGTCCATCGCCAAGCGCACCGAGTGGCTCGACAAGTCGATTGACCTGCTCGCCACCCACGGCAGCGCGCTGAATGATGCGATGTGCGCGGACTTCGGCCATCGCTCGAAAGACCAGTCGAACCTCACCGACATCGCGGGCTCCATCGGCGCGCTGAAACACGCGAAAGCACACCTCGCGAAATGGATGAAGGCCGACAAGCGCAAGGTCGAGTTCCCGCTCGGCCTGCTCGGCTCGAAGGCAGAGGTCCAGTACCAGCCGAAGGGCGTCATCGGCGTTATCAGCCCTTGGAATTTCCCGGTCAACCTGACCTTTACGCCGCTCGCCGGCGTCTTCGCAGCCGGCAACCGCGCGATGATCAAACCGTCGGAGTTCACCGAGGCGACATCCGATCTGATGCGCGACCTGATCGCAAAGTATTACAGCCCTGAGGAATGCGTCGTCATCACCGGCGGCCCGGATGTCGGCGCCGAGTTCACCAAACTCCCGTTCGACCACCTGATCTTCACAGGTGCGACCTCTGTTGCGAAACACGTCATGCGCGCCGCGGCTGACAATCTCGTACCGCTGACGCTGGAACTCGGTGGCAAGAGCCCGGTCATTCTCGGCCGCTCAGCCGACATGCAGAAAGCCGCAAGCCGCATCATGGCGGGCAAGACGCTCAACGCCGGTCAGATCTGCCTCGCACCGGACTATGCGTTCGTGCCGAAAGAAAAGACGCAGGAGTTTGTGGGCGCCGCAACCCGCGCCGTCGAGACGATGTATCCGTCGGGTCTCAAGGACAATGACGACTACACCTCGGTCGTGAACCAGCGCCACTATGACCGGATCATGGGGTATCTGGATGATGCGCGCGCCAAGGGCGGGCAGGTCATCGAGATCAACCCGAAGGGCGAGAACTTCGCCCAGCAGCCGCATCACAAGATCGCGCCGCACATCATCGTCGATCCGACGGACGACATGAAAGTCATGCAGGACGAGATCTTCGGGCCGATCCTGCCGGTCAAATCCTATGGCGATACGAAAGATGCGCTGGCCTATATCAACGCGCATGACCGACCGCTCGGCCTTTACTACTTTGGTGAAGACGCTGCCGAGAAAGACCTTGTACTGAACAACACGACGTCCGGCGGCGTCACCGTCAATGACGTGATCTTCCACGTCGCGCAGGAAGACCTTCCCTTCGGCGGCGTGGGCCCGTCCGGTATGGGCAGCTATCATGGCCGCGACGGCTTCATGGAGTTCAGCCACAAGAAGGCGATCTATACCCAGACGGGCAACGATATCCTCGCGATGATGCGCCCGCCTTACGGCGACACCTATCGCAAGCAGGTCAAAGGCCGCATGAAGAAATAGTCCTTGAACGGACGGCTATTGCCACTGTCAGGTGGTGTCATCCCGGCGAAAGCTTGGATGGCACGCCGAGACATGGTTTTCAGGGCAGAGCCCCTTCCCCGGGGGAGAGCGGCTGGGTTTTCCGTCAGCCCGCGGAAGGGGGTTCCCACAACTCGATCGGGTTGCCTTCCGGGTCATGCACGCGGGCAAAGCGCCCAGTCTCGGGAGTATCCCATTCAGCGCGTGTCTCAACCGCGATGCCAGATGCGCGCAGGGACGAGAGCAGAGCATCAAGGCCCGAAACGCGATAGTTCAACATGAAGGCCTTTTCGGCGGGCCAGTAATCCGTTGCCGCCTTGAACGGCGCGAACACGACCGGACCGGCCTGAACCTGCCAGAACCAATCATCCTCGGCCTTGGTGCCCGTGCCATCATGCCCGGCGCCAACCCCCAGATGCTTATCATACCACGCCGTCAGCGCAGCCGGGTCCGCCGCGCGAAAGAAGACGCCGCCGATTGCGACTACAGGCATGCGTCTTCCTTCCAGGCCAAGTGCAGCAGCGCCCTTGGTGCTACCGCTTTTTCAGAAACGACGGAATGTCGGAGCCGAAGCCTTTGACCTTGTCAGGTGCCGGCTCGAGGATCAGGTCATCGTCCTTGCGCTTGAAGTCGCGGCTTGGCCGCTCGCGCTTGTCACTCGTGCGATCCGTGCGTTCGGTCCGCTCCATGCGCGGGGTCTCGGCGCGTTCGGCGCGGGGCTGTTCGCTCCGTTCACGGCGTTTCTCGCCGCGCGGCGGGCGGGGCCCGCGCTCGCGCCGTGGGGCGTCGTCGCGCTTCACCGC
>JAIXVM010000230.1 GCA_027482995.1 Hyphomonadaceae bacterium
GGGTCCGAAAACACTACGGCCCCGGCGTGCCCTACTGGTACGAAATCAGCCGCTGGGGAGTCGTCTCCCTCAAGCACATGCCGATCGACTTCACCTGGAGCTATTCGGCCAACGGCACGCTGCAGCCGTCGAAGTTTGATTTCTCGCTGGCGATCACGTCACCGCACCTCGCGGACGCGTTGGCGGAAGACGCTGTCACCGAACCCGTCGCGCCCAAGCGCCATGCCCCCAGATACTCCGCACACGTCCCATTGAGCGCAATCCACCTGGATACATCCTGACATAAAGCCCCCTCTCCCGAAGGGAGAGGGGGTTGGGGGTGAGGGGCTCGGCCCCCTCCGAACACGGTGCATTAGACCAATAGCAAAAAGTCCCTCACCCCAAAAGCTGAGCCGTCCCCTCCCCGGAACGGGGAGGGTCAGGGTGGGGCTCTTTCTTCAAACTCAGAAAACAAACCGCACGGCTCCCGCCGCTGCGGCCGCCCGTGCAGCCCTCAGCGCGAGTGCACGATCACCGGCAGCTCTTCATAGCCGCGCACGAAGTTCGAATGCACCCGCTTCGGCGGTCCGACCACTTCGATCCGGTCAAAGCGCTTCAGGATTTCCTCCCATAGGATCCGCAGCTGCATCTCGGCCACCCGGTTGCCCATGCAGCGATGGATACCGAAGCCGAACGAGATATGCCGGCGCGCATTCGGCCGGTCGATCAGGAATTCGTCCGGCCGCTCGATCACGTCTTCATCCCGGTTGCCCGACACATACCACATGACCACCTTGTCACCCTTGCGGATCCGCTGGCCGCCGAACTCGATATCCTCCAGCGCCTTGCGCCGCATGTGCGGCAAAGGTGTCTGGTAGCGGATGATCTCGGACACCATGTTCGGGATGAGGCTGGGGTCCGCTTTCAGCTTCGCGTACTCGGCCGAAAACTGGTTGAGGAAATACACGCCGCCCGAGATCGAATTGCGGGTCGTGTCATTCCCGCCCACGATCAGCAGCATCAGGTTGCCCATCAGCTCCATCGGATTGTGGATCATGCCCGCCGTATCCGGATTGTGCGCCAGCAGCGAAATGAAATCCATTTTCGGCGGCGCTGCGGCCCGCTCCATCCAGAGGCGCGAGAAATACTGCACGCACTCGGTCAGGTGTTTCATCCGCCATTCCATGTCGGCGCCGACAATCCCGGCCGCGTCCGTCGTCGTCGAGACATCCGACCAGAACGGCAGCTTGTGCCGGTCCTCGAACGGAAAATCGAACAGCGTCGCCAGCATCTGCGTCGTCAGCTCGATCGAAACCTTGTCCACCCAGTTGAAACGCTCGCCCATGGGCAGGCTTTCGAGAATGTTGACCACGCGCGTGCGGATCAGGCCTTCCAGTTCTGCCAACTGCCCCGGCGCCACGGCCGGCTGCGCGGCCTTGCGCTGGATGTCGTGGATCGGCGGGTCCATCGCGATGAACATCGGCGGATAGATGCCGTCGCTCGGATCGCCGATGCCTATGCTGGGCTGGGAGGAGAACACCTTGTGGTTCGTATCGACCGCCACGATGTCATTGTACTTCGTCACCGACCAGTAAGGCCCGACAAGACTGTCCGGGCAGTAATGCACGGGCGCTTCTTTCCTCAGTCTGCGGAAATATTCCCAATGCAGGTCCTGCTCGAACAATTCCGCCTTCGAGACGTCAAATGTGTCCAGCGGCAAAGTCCACGGATCGGGAATGCCGGCGCTCGCGCCGTGCCAGGTATCAGCCATCGATGTTCCTCCCGGGCCATCTTTGCGGCCCTCAAGCGAACACTAACCCGAAGCCTGCCGCAGGGGAACGACCTAAGCCGCGCCAATTGTTGTGCGGTGCAGCAACCGGTCATGCCCGGCATAGCCGCCGGTTGCCATGTGCAGCGTGCACCGGTTGTCCCACATCACCAGCATGTCCGGGCTCCACTTGTGCCGGTACTGGAATTCCGGCCGCGTCTGCCAACGGTAGAGTTCGGAGACGAGATCCCAGGCCTCGGCCTGCGCCATGCCCTCGATGCCGATGATGTAGCCCGCGCAGCCGAACAGGCTTTCGCGGCCCGTTTCGGGATGTTTGCGGATGATCGGATGGGTCTGGGTCGCTTGCGCCTCGTCCGAAGGCCGGATGTCCATAGAGCGGCCCTTGTCGCCCGCGCCATAGAAGCCGGTGGGCGCATAGGCGTTCTTTGCAGAATGAATGGCGCGCTTGCCCTCGATCCGGCTCCGCAAGTCCGCCGGCATCTGGTCCAGCGCCAGATACTGGTTCGTGAACAGCGTATCGCCGCCGACGGGCGGAATCGTCATGCCATAGAGGCACGTGCCTTGCGGCGGCCGCGCCTGAAAGCTCCAGTCCGAATGCCAGCTTTCGGCGAAGATCGGCGAGGTCTCGTCGGCCATGCGCTTCACGGCGATGATGTGCGGATGACCCGGGATCGGCGCGATGAACGGGTCCTCGCCGAAGGGGCCGAAATTCAGTGTGAAGGCTTCCAGCTGGTCATCACTCAGCTTCTGGTCCGGAAAGGCGAGCACCTGATGCTCCAGCCATGCCGCCCGGATCGCGGCGGCCAGTTCCCGGGACAGCGGCGTAGACAGGTCCACGCCGCGAATGGCGGCGCCGCAGGCTTGCCCCGAGGGCGTGATGTCCAGCTTCATGATGTCCTCCCGTTTCTGGCCGGTTCTGGCCCAATTTTTTCGCAGCCTACCACAATGGCCGCGCTCGCCTAGAAAGCCTCTGATGACCGACCTTTTCGACTCTGCCGGCCTTTCGAACGACGCGCCGCGGCCGCTGGCCGACCGGCTGCGTCCGCAAACGCTGCAGGAGGTGCTCGGCCAGGGCCACCTGATCGGGCCGGACGGCGCACTGTCGCGCATGCTGATGTCGAAGCGGCTGTCCTCGATCATCCTCTGGGGCCCGCCGGGCACCGGCAAGACGACGATTGCGCGGCTCATCGCGGCTGAAACCGACCTCGAGTTCGAGGCGCTGAGCGCCATCTTTTCCGGCGTGAAGGATTTGCGGGCGGCGTTCGACCGGGCCGAGGCGCGCCGCAAGATGGGCAAGGGCACGCTGCTCTTCGTGGACGAAATCCACCGCTTCAACCGGGCGCAGCAGGACGGGTTCCTGCCCTTCGTGGAAAGCGGCGTCGTCACCCTCGTTGGCGCGACCACGGAGAATCCGAGTTTCGAACTGAACGGCGCGCTGCTGTCGCGCTGCCAGGTGCTGGTGCTGAACCGGCTCGATGAAGCGGGACTCGAAAAGCTTCTTCAGCGTGCGGAGAATCTTGAGAAGCGCCGCCTGCCGGTGACCAAGGCCGCGCGCCAGATGATCCTGAACATGGCGGATGGTGACGGGCGCTATCTCCTGAACCTCGCCGAACAGGCCTTCGCGATGATGGGCGAGCCGGGGCTGCTGTCGCCTCAGGACCTTGCGAAGTCGCTCTCGAAGCGCGCGGCGGCGTATGACAAGGACCGCGAGGAGCACTACAATCTCATCTCCGCCCTGCACAAATCCGTACGCGGATCAGACCCCGATGCGGCGCTTTACTGGTTCGCGCGGATGCTGGAAGGCGGTGAGGATCCGCTCTTCCTCGCCCGGCGCCTTATCCGGATGGCCAGTGAAGACATCGGTCTCGCCGACCCGACCGCCTTGATGATCGCGGGTGAAGCCGCGCGCACGTATGAGCGTCTCGGCTCGCCGGAAGGCGA
>JAIXVM010000216.1 GCA_027482995.1 Hyphomonadaceae bacterium
CCGGAACGTGTAGCCGTAATCAATCCCCGCATTCGGCCCGATGTAAGAAAACGCAATGTCGGAACGATCAGCCCCGCCATCCGCAACCTCCGCATCAGAATAAGAACCCCGAAGGGAAAGCTGAGTTGTAGCAGAAGCTTCGAGATCGAGGGCGTAGGTGATGGCCAGCTGATCTTTATCGACTGGAGTAAACAAGCTTTCCAAAGCATTGAGATAATTGCCGGTGACAGTGCCTGTATCCGAGCCCGTTGGCCTTATCGTGCTGCCGCCGAGAATATTGCTGGCGCGTTCGAATGTCTCATTTTGCTCCGCATAAAGAGCGCTCAGAGACATTTCAAGCTTATCGGAAGGCTGGAACTCAAACTTACCAAATAAGCCAATTCGTTCGTATGGACTTTCAATTCCATTCCAGATCGGAAAGTTCGGACCAGTGAAACCCGAGTCATAGAAGTGCAAGACCCGCTCTTCGTCTTGGTCACGGCGGAGATAGCTGCCCGCGAGCACGATGCCAAATTGATCCGCCGCGCCGAACGTGTTGCTGACAGTGCCGTCAAACCGCACCGCAGCGTCATTCTCCGCACGGTCAAAATTATCTGCTGTGAACTGACCGATCGAGCCAGATGCAACAGCATAAAGCCCATCCGCATCAAACGCGCTGCGCGTCACAAGATTGATCTGACCACCAATCGTGTTGCCATCCATCGTGGCATCCCGGGTCTTCGATATGTCGGCTCGGCTGACTACGGTCGCGGGAATTGATTCCACAGATACGCGCCGCGCTGCCGCAACATCCAATGACGAAATAGCACCGCCGTCGAGAGTTACGAATGTAAAATCAGGGTTTAAGCCCCGAACTGAGAGGAAGAGCCCCTCTTCCTCGTCCCTAACCGTACTGACACCGGGTGCGCGACGGACCGCATCTGCAACGTTAAAATCAGGCTGCCGACCGATCTCGTCTTGCGCGATCGAGTCTACGATTCCGTCAGCGTCTCGCTTTGTTGCAATAGATTGCTGGTTCTGAAGTCGCGCTCCCGTGACTATGACGGTCTCCGCAAGCAGCGGGTCGTCAGCTTCCTGAGCATAGACGCTAGGAGCAATCCCTGTTGCCAATAATGCCAACACCGGCAACGTCAGTGGTGACTTAGAATTGTGGCGTCCACGCCGATTGGTTGGTTCTGACATCTGCTACCCCTCGCAGGTTAAATGTGATCTTCCGATCCGCTTATCGTGTCTCGACCCTCTGGGCAGAGACATTGTCACGGCTCAGAAGTAGGGACGTGTCTGCTGACATGGTCCGGACGCCGCCTCATCCGATTTCATGAAAACTTCACATTGAAACCGGCCAATAGATGACTAAGGCTGCGCCGGATCGTTGGTCGGATTTCCAGATGAGCAGTAGCGTGAAACGTACTTCACCCCTCGATGATCTGTACAAATCATACCGTGACCGCCTATTGGCGTTCTTTGTTGCCAAGCGAATTGATAGGTCTCTTGCAGAAGACTACGTGCACGACGTCTTTCTTCGTTATCAAAAGGCTGATTATGCGCTTGATGATATTCAGTCACGTGTTGCGCTCTTCAGGATTGCAAGCAATGTGTTCATCGATCATTTGCGCCGTGAACGGACAAAACGTGCATTGGGCGTGTCGGGTGAACAGCTGCTAGAAATCGATCCTGAGCTTGACGCGCCAAGCGACGCCGGTGACCCGTCTTCAGCTCTTGAAGCGAAGCAGGAATTGTCCGTGGTTCTGGGCCGCCTCCGGGAACTGCCACCGAAATGTCGAGAAGTATTCATTGATTTTAGATTCAGAAATTTGTCTCAGAAAGAGATTGCGACCCGTAGAGGTATCAGCGTGAGCATGGTTGAAAAACATGTCGCTTTAGCGATTTCCCGATTGAAAACAGATGGAGAGACATGAGGGTATGATCACGAATTACGTCCCATACAACAGCATGGTCGCGTTCGTATCCTCGAGTGAAAAATGGCCATGGCTATGAACAAGGAGGAAATAGCCCTCGCAGTCGCCGCGGAATGGGCACGAAGGCTTGAACTTGGTGACCTTTCAGACCGGGATTGGTCCGATTTCGAAGCTTGGCTTGGCGAGAGCGAAGTCAATCGTGAGGCCTTCGACGACGCTCAGCGCGCTTGGACAGCAACGCGTGTTCAAGAGCTTGAACGCACGCAAATACTTGCGTTGGCCCCAGACGAGGGACGTTATGGCCGCTTCTCGAGAATCATCACTTCCCTTATCGGTTCAATCCGGCCGACGCGCCCGGCGGTCTTGAGCACCTTCGTCGTGGTTGCGACGGTCGCGACTTTGTACATGGCGACGGTCCTTTGGCGGCCGGTCGGGACAGAGCCGCTTGTTTTGGTTCAAACAGGGTATGGGCAAACAAATGCACTTGAACTCGAAGATGGATCAACTGTCGAACTCAACACTGACACTACGCTCGGCTATCGCTACTCTGAAAATGAGCGGTTGGTTGAAATTCAGAACGGCGAAGCATACTTCGAAGTAAAAAAGGATTTATCGAGGCGGTTTGAAATAACTGCAGGTAACAACGTCGTTTCTGTATTGGGGACCGCATTCAATTTGAAATATGTTGACAGAGTTCTTGAAGTTTCGGTGATCGAAGGCGTCGTTAGTGTCGTGCCTGGCCCGTCGGCGTCCACCATCCGTCTTCGAAAGGGCGAGTGTTTGGAGATCAGTGAAAGTGGCCAGTTTTCCAAGCGGGAGGCTAACCCTTTGATCGCGCTGGCCTGGAGGAATGGAGCAATCGCGTTCGAGAACGAAACGCTGGCTGCGATTCTAACAGATCTCGACCGGTACTATCCAGAACAGTTATCGATCAAAGGGGTTCAGGGAACCGAAGTTTATACAGGCCTGATTTATGTCGACGACCTGGAAGAGGCTTTGCATCAACTCAGTACAATCTCGTCGACCCAGATAAGTTTCGATGAGACTCAGGGACTGCAAGTCGACGAACGGTGAACGACAGCCCAATCCGGGACGTGCATGGAGAATGTATCGACGTTGTAAAGTGCGAAGCAATCCGCACGCCCTTCTTTCGACAAACGTTTCTTGAGGAAAGTTGTTTTCAGGGGATTCAAAAACGGAGGTTAGATGCTCAAGATGAATGGGGCACGCGAAGAGTTCAGATCGGTTGGTCTAGCGTGAAGCACGTCTTCCCTCCCCTAGTTATTCCGTCAACGGACTTACAGCCCTTTATTGAGACGCTGCTCCTTTGCCCGTGTAAAGCCGCAACGACTGGCGTCTGCCTTGTCGGAACCAAGTCTCAGGTCTGGTCAGCATATCCGCGCCTTCCGCGATCAAACCGGATGCTCGGTGAAATCTCCCAGGCAGTGTGCGAGCACACCATGACGCCGTTGCTTGTCCTGTTGAATGGAGCCGGCGCTGCGCTGTTTGAGCCCCAGAAACGACCACAGAGGATCTTGCCGATGAGCGCGTTTGAGAAGTTCGGTCCCAATTGTTCCTTGGGGCTCAGCCTCGATCAAGCGGCAGGCTTGCTGAAGGCCGGGCCAATGCCAAACGAAACCCTTGAAGCCTTTGTCCGCCGCGTCATCAGCGGCGCTCAAAGCTCTTACTTTTGAACCCAGCCGTTCTCCGGAGCCCCGACATGACGCGCCGAGACAACAAGCGTCAACCGAATTCGGTCGACCAAGCCGTCGGCGCCAACATCCAAAAGCTGCGTATCGCCAAGAACCTTACACTGGCAGAGCTCGCCGTCCGGTTGGGCATTAGCCATCAGCAGCTTCACAAGTACGAGCATGGCTCCAACCGCGCCTGCGCCAGCATGGTATATGGCCTATCACGCGCATTGGACGTGCCAGTGATCTCGTTGTTCCATGGGGTCGAAAGCATAGACGACTTTGAAACTCTGGCAGCTGAGCTCGCGACCGCACGCAATCGCTGCAAGGACATCGTGAACTCCACTTCCTGTCTTTTGCGCCTGAATGCGATGTCCAAAATCCTCAGTGTCCTCCAAGTCGAAATTGGTGCTCACCCTGACACCGATTGATGGTTTCTAGATGAAGGACGCAGAGAAGTGGACTTGCCTGCCGCCCCTATCCAAATCATCAGCTGGCAGAATTGGGCCAAGCTGGCTCCGAGGATCGATTTTGGCGTCCGGCAGGGTCACCTCAGTCCTGTCATTCGCGAGCCTTACCAGCACGAGGCCGGACTTCGCCGAAAGCAGTCATTGATGAAGCATAGCCGAGCGAGTCAACGCGCCTGTCCCCCTTCCGACCGGATACGCCTGCGGATATCGAACAGACGGCCGACCTGCTGAACGACCCCCGGCACCTCGTCGATCCCGTCGAGGATGCGCAGTACATAGGCCAAACTCGCGAATAAATCGCCGGGAAGAACCCCAGGTTCGGATGCCATCCGGAAGAGCACGAAGATCGTCGCGCCGAGGCCGAGGATTTCCGACAACATCCAACTGCCTGCATCCGCATTCGACAAGCGGACGCGCCATTGCGCCAAGCGGCCAAAGTGTAGCCGGTTGCGCCGGCGCAGGCCCGTCGCAATGATGTCCACCTGCTGTTCTAGCTGGTTGTTCAGGGCACGGTTATAGCGAAGCGCGCGCACACCCATGAAAGCATTGATCAGACCGACCGGACCGAGCAGGGCCGCCATTATCGCGCCGGAGACCGGATCGTAGAGAAAGAGCAGCGCAACTCCGCCAAACAATCCGGCGGCTGCCGCAACCAGAGACGGCACTTCCAACTCGAAAAAGTCCATGAACGCCCGCGTCATCTCGACCCGCGCAGCGACTTCGCTCACGTCTTTGCCTGCGCCGCGCTGAAGCACCGCGATGTCAGTCGCGATATCCGCATACAGATGAGAAAACAGCCAGGTGTCGTAGACCTGTCTGAAGCCGCCGACGGCAATGTGTGAGAGCCAGATCAGGACAAGAGGCATGAGGGCTGCAGTCTCGCCCCCGATCAGGCCATTGATGGCCATGCCGATCGCCAGCGGATACATTAGCTCAAAGAGGTTTTCTAGAAGGGCCAAGACGTAGGTCAGTGTGATCCGGCCACGTCTGGAGGATATCCGACCAAGAGCGAACTTCTCTGAGCCGTCAGGTCTGTCCGTTGGCGTCATTGCAGTCCCCTCGGGCTGATCTTTTCAATCAAGCTCCTGGCTGGGATTGAAAGACCTATCTAGATGCGGCGCTGGCCTCTGGCATTTCTCGTCATGCTTAACGCGCAACGCATGGCACCCGTCACTACGAACATCACGGTGCCTGCCGACCGCCTTATGTCGTGGAACCGCGAGAGTCAGACCAGGGCGGGTCACAGACGTCATTTCCGCGCCAGAACGCTGGCTATCGTGCGGCACATGCGCCACTTACTTCGGTTCAGTGTGACCGGTCGTTGCCATGACCCCGCCCGACGCTTCGTGCAAGATGAAGCCGTCTTCCTCGCCATAGGATTGTTCCCAGGGTGCCGTTTTGAGCACGCGCGCCGTTTCGTCATACCCTGCGTTCCACCGGGCGCTGATTCCCGTTGTGCTGAAATCAAGGTCCTTTGCATGGTTCTCGCCTTTGATAGCAGGCGCCAGCAGGCGAACGACGTGCATGCGGACGAGGCAACCATGCTCCATCATTGCAAGAATTTCTGGCGTACGATCCGCTTCGGGGATGGACCGACCGAGCTGGGCTACAACATGGCGTAGCTGGTGCAGCTGTTGTTGGCGGCGGATGTGGTTCGCCGCGCGGCTGGAATACTGGAGATCTTTTTGCCGGTGGAAGACATCGTTCAGCGTCTTTGGCTCGTCGCCATTCGGGTTCCAGATGTGGACCGCAAAGATCAGAGAGGTCTTGCGGTTGGTATCATCGAAGACGGCCTCGACAGGCGTGTTGGATAGGATGCCGCCATCCCAATAGAGGTCTTCGCCGATGCGGACGGCCGGGAAAGCGGGCGGCAGGGCGCCGGACGCCATCACATGTTTGATTGAAAGCGTTTCATCGCGGCTGTCAAAGTAGCGCATTTCACTGGTGCGCACATTGGCGGCACCAACCGTCAAACGCGGCCGGGCTTTGGCGACGAGATCGAAATCAATCAGTTCCGAGAGCGTTTTTTCGAGCGCAGCAGTATTGTAGTAAGCCGCCTTTTCCGCGCCGAGCGGGATGTTCATGCCGGCAAAGGCCAGCGGATTGGGCGTGAAGAACCCTTTGAGACCTTGGGTCATCGTCAGCATGTTGGCTGCTGCCGGACCCATCATGGGCATTCGCGATATCATGTCGGAAATCGGTCCGCGGTCCATGCGCCGCCAGAATTCGTGCAGTCGGCCCAACCGATTTTCAGGTGCATTGCCGGCGATCAGGGCCGCGTTGATGGCGCCGATTGATGTGCCGATCACCCAGTCGGGTTCAAGCCCCGCTTC
>JAIXVM010000317.1 GCA_027482995.1 Hyphomonadaceae bacterium
ACGTGATCTCGATGGGCTCGTGCGCCAATGGCGGCGGGTATTATCACTACAGCTACAGCGTCGTGCGCGGCTGCGACCGGATCGTGCCGGTCGACATCTACGTGCCGGGTTGCCCGCCAACCGCCGAAGCACTCGTGTACGGGTTCCTGCAATTGCAGAAGAAAATCCGCCGCGAAGGCTCGATTGAACGGTAAGGGCAAAGCTGATGAGCCTCGACAATCCCGGCGCCCTTGCGGCCCATATTCAGGCGAAGATGCCTGGCGCCGTGCGCTCGTCGCAGGTGTTTGCGGGCGAACTGACGCTGCTCGCGGAGCGCGACCACATTCTTTCCCTGCTGCGGTTCCTGCGCGATGATCCGGCCTGCAATTTCGAAACGCTGATCGACATCTGCGGCGTGGACTATCCGGAGCGGGCTGAGCGTTTCGAGGTGGTCTATCACCTCCTTTCGATGCACCTGAACCAACGGGTCCGGGTTCGCATCCGGGCGGGCGAAGAGACGGCGGTCGCGAGCTGCATCCCGGTCTGGCCGGCAGCCAACTGGTTCGAGCGCGAAGCCTTCGACATGTACGGGATCCTGTTCTCGGATCATCCGGACCTGCGCCGGATCCTGACCGATTACGGCTTTGAAGGGCATCCGCTTCGCAAGGACTTCCCGCTCACCGGCAATTACGAGGTGCGTTACGACGACCTTGAGAAGCGCGTGATCTATGAGCCGGTGAAACTGGTTCAGGAATATCGCAACTTCGATTTCCTCTCCCCTTGGGAAGGCATGACGGCCGAAATCCCGGGTGACGAGAAAGCGGGAGGCAGCGTCTGAACATGGCCGATACTGCGCACATCATTGAAGAAGGCGATCGCAAGTTCACGCTGAACTTCGGGCCGCAGCACCCGGCGGCCCACGGCGTGCTGCGCATGATCATGGATCTCGACGGCGAAGTCGTCACAAGGATCGACAGCCATATCGGCCTGCTGCATCGCGGCACCGAGAAGCTGCTCGAATACAAGACCTACCTGCAGGGCCTGCCGTATTTCGACCGGCTCGACTATTGCGCGCCGATGAACCAGGAGCACGCCTGGTGCCTCGCCATCGAGAAACTGCTCGGCACCGAAGTGCCGCGCCGCGCGAGCCTGATCCGCGTGATGTTCTCCGAGATCGGCCGGATCATGTCGCACATCCTGAACGTGACGACGCAGGCGATGGACTGCGGCGCGCTGACCCCGATCACCTGGGGCTTTGAAGAGCGCGAGAAACTGTGCGTGTTCTATGAGCGCGCGTCCGGCAGCCGGATGCACGCGGCCTATTTCCGTCCCGGCGGCGTTCACCAGGACCTGCCGCAGAAACTGATCGACGATATCGCGGCCTGGTGTGAGCAGTTCCCGGAGAAGATGGACCGGATCGAAGACCTGATCACGGAAAACCGCATCTTCAAGCAGCGCAACGTCGATATCGGCGTTGTCGACCAGAAGACGATCCTCGATTGGGGCTTTTCGGGCGTCATGGTGCGCGGCTCGGGCATCGCCTGGGACCTGCGCCGGTCGCAACCCTACGAGTGCTATTCCGAGCTTCAGTTCAAGGTGCCGGTGGGCCGGCACGGCGACAATTACGACCGCTATGTCTGCCGCATGGAAGAGATGCGCGAGTCGGTGAAGATCATCCGGCAATGTGTCGACCTGCTCGCCAAGGAAGGGCCCGGGCCCGTCCTGCATTCGGGCGGCAAGCTGGCGCCGCCGCGCCGCGCCGACATGAAGAACTCGATGGAAGCGCTGATCCACCATTTCAAGCTGTACACGGAAGGTTTCCATGTGCCGGAAGGCGAGTGCTACGCCGCGATTGAGGCCCCCAAGGGCGAGTTCGGTGTGTATCTCGTTGCGGATGGCACAAACCGTCCGTACCGCGCCAAGATCAGGGCGCCGGGCTATCCGCACCTGCAGGCCATGGACCACCTCTCAAAAGGTCACCAGCTGGCCGACGTGTCGGCGATCCTTGGATCGCTCGATATCGTGTTCGGGGAGATCGACCGTTGAGCGCGTCCGCCGAACTCGTCCAGAAGCAGCTGGACGCCTACAATAACCAGAACATCGAGGCTTTCCTGGCGTGCTACGCAGAGGACGCGGTGCTTGCGAGCTTCAACGGCGACGTGACGCATCGCGGACTGGCGGCGATCCGGAAGCGGCATGAAGACCTGTTCTACGAGTTTCCCAAGAACCACGCCAAACTCGTCAACCGGATCGATCTGGGCACGACCGTGATCGACCATGAACAGGTCGAGCGCGCGCCGGGCGGGGATCGGTTTGCGGTTGCCGCAATCTACTCGATCGCTGGCGGCAAGATCGTCCGGGTGGATTTCGCCCGCGGAGGCGCTGCCTGATGGCCGTCTTGCCCGAACAGCGGTTGTCGATCATCACGATCGGAGTCCGGGACCTCGCCGGAATGGTTCGTTTCTATACGGACATTCTCGGCTTTGTGGACGGCGGCGTCAAAGGAGAGGTTGCCTTCTTCAATGCGGGCGGCATGGCGCTGGGGCTGTGGGATGAAACCAAACTGGCAGCCGACGCAGGCGCTCCCGATGACCGCAAGGGCCAGTTCAAGGGGTTTGCGCTGGCGTTCAATGCGCGCTCTGTCGAAGAAGTTGATGCCATTTTCGCCCGTCTCGGTGAGGCCGGCGTGAGCATTCCCAAGGCACCGCACAAAGCATATTGGGGCGGCTATTCGGGCTATTTTGCCGATCCCGAAGGGAACGCTTGGGAGGTGGTCTACAATCCCTTCTGGCCAATTGATGATGCCGGGCGCGTGACCGTGCCAGCACGCAAGGAGCGATAGATGGCGTTGCGCCGGTTTGATTTGGACGCGGGCGGCAACAGCTTCGCGTTCAAGCCTGAAACAGAGGAAAAAATCGCGTTCTGGCGCGGCAAGTATCCCGCCGACAAACAGCGCTCGGCTGTGATCCCGCTGCTTTGGCTCGCGCAGAAGGACAATGATGGCTGGTTGTCCGAACCGGCCATGCGCGAAGTCGCTGACCGGCTCGAGATGCCCTACATCCGGGTTTACGAGGTCGCGACCTTCTACACGATGTTCCGGCTGCAGCCCGTCGGCAAGTTCCACGTCCAGCTGTGCGGCACGACACCTTGCCAATTGCGAGGCGCTGAGAGTCTCAAAGAGGTCTGCACCAAGGAAATCGGCAAGCCGATGCATGTGACCGATGATCAACGGTTGTCCTGGGAAGAAGTCGAGTGCCTCGGTGCGTGCGTGAATGCGCCGATGGTGCAGATCAACGACGACTATTTCGAGGATCTGACCCCGGAATCGTTGTCCGGCATTCTTTCCCGTTTGCGCAACGGTGCCGAGGCGAAGCCGGGTCCGCAGGTGGCGCGCGTGAACAGCGCGCCCGAGGGCGGGACATCTGTTCTGACGGATCCTGCGCTTTATGACGGCAGCAAGAGCCGCCTGGCCGAACTGCCCAACCTTCCGGGTGCAGTGGCCAGCGCACCGCCAGCTCCGCCGCCTGCGCCAGCTCCGAAAATTGAACCGGAAGCTCCTAAAGCCCCTGCGGCAGACGATTTGAAGCGCATCAACGGCATCGGGCCGAAGTTCGAGCAGCTGCTGCTGGATATGGGCGTGCGCACTTTTGCGGAGATCGCCACATGGAGCCAGGAAACGGTCGACTCCATCGAGGCGAAGTTCGGTTTCAAGGACCGGATTGATCGCGAGAAGTGGGTGGTCCAGGCGCGGATGCTTGCCGAGGGCAGGTTCGACGAACACGACCTCATTTTTGGCCGGGGAAAAGACTGATCATGTTGCAGGACAAGGATCGCATCTTCACGAACCTTTACGGCGCATATTCGCCGGAGCTTGAGGCAGCCAAGAAGCGCGGCGCATGGCACCTGACGAAAGAGATGCTCGATCTCGGGCCGGACTGGCTGTGCGACCAGATCAAGGCGTCGGGTCTGCGCGGGCGCGGTGGGGCAGGGTTCCCGACCGGCCTCAAGTGGACCTTCATGCCGAAGGAAGTGCGAGACCGGCCGCACTACCTGGTCGTGAATGCCGACGAGTCCGAGCCCGGAACGTGCAAGGACCGCGAGATCATGCGGCATGATCCGCACCTTCTGATCGAAGGCTGCATGGTGGCAAGCCGCGCGATGCGCGCTCACAAGTGCTACGTGTACATTCGCGGGGAGTACATTGCGGAGCGCCATGCGCTCGAGAAAGCGGTCAAGGAAGCCTATGAGGCGCGCCTGATCGGGCAGAACAACCTCAATGGTTGGGACTTTGACCTCTACGTGCACCACGGCGCCGGCGCCTATATCTGCGGTGAAGAGACGGCGCTGCTTGAAAGTCTCGAAGGCAAGAAGGGCCAGCCGCGCCTGAAGCCACCTTTCCCTGCGAATGCTGGCCTCTATGGCTGCCCGACGACCGTGAACAACGTGGAGTCGATTGCGGTTGTGCCGACGATCCTTCGTCGCGGCGCGCAATGGTTCTCC
>JAIXVM010000027.1 GCA_027482995.1 Hyphomonadaceae bacterium
CATCGTCATAGCCCGCTTTGCGCAGGGCCACGGCGTGCACGAAGATGTCCGCCTCATCGCCGCTGCGCCGGACGAAGCCGTAGCCGCGCGCCCGGTTGAACCATTTGAGGGTGACCTCTTCATAGGCCGGCGGATCGCCGCGCTCGCGGGCCACGGTGGCGCGGGGCCGCTCCATTTCGATGATGTGGACGGTTTGCCAGCCGCGCTCGCGCCGGACCGCGTCACAAACGATCTTGGCGCCTTCGTCGGCAAACGTCTCGCCATAATCGCGCAGGCACGAGATGTGGATCATCACATCGCCGGTCAGCGTCGCGTCGGACGTCGATTCCGCGACGATGAATCCATAACCCTTCGCGCTGTCGAACCATTTGATGCGTCCAATGACGCGAACAACCGGCTCGGCAGCAGGCGGATCAGATTCGCTTCTGGCTACGCTGTTGGACATCAACCCACATTCCCCTGACGCGAAAACTAATCCGCGTTAACGCGCTTGTCACGCGAAGTTCACAAGCCCCGACTGATTCGGGCTTTTTCACTCGGGGTTGAGGCAAAATGAGGGCAGGAAAGCTGGCAGTCCCTAGGGGAGTCGAACCCCTCTTTTCAGGTTGAAAACCTGACGTCCTAACCGATAGACGAAGGGACCGCACGGCTTTGAGAGGCGCGATATAGCGGCTGATTCAGAACAGGGCAACCCACCTCGCCGCGAATGGATGCGTTTGTTCAGTGACGGGTGATATCCAGCGTTTCAAGCTGCACGCGGACGCGGCCGTTCCAGGTGTCCGCCTTCAGCCGGCCGACCACACTGCATCGCCCGCCCTGGCGCAGCGCATCGCCCATCGGTGTGCCTTCCGCGCGCCAGGCAATGGACTCGAGGCGCCCCGAGGCGTCTTCGACCGTGAAGCGGAGATGCTGGGTGCCGACGCGGCGGACGCCGGTGATGCTGACATCCTTCAGCAGGAACACCGGTTCCGGCGCGCCAATGCCGAAGGGACCGAGGGTCGCGATCCGCTCGACAAGTTCCGGTGTAACGGCGCCGGGCGCGACCAGCGCGTCGATTTCGAGATCAAGCGCGGCGTCGCGCTCTTCGGCAAAGGCGGACATATGGTCGAGCATCCAGGCATCGAACGCGGCGAGCTGCGGCGGATCCATGCTGAGCCCGCCCGCCATGGCATGGCCGCCTCCGGAGAGGATGACGCCCTGGCGCGCCGCTTCTGAAATGGCGGCGCCGAGGTTCACGCCTTTCACCGACCGGCCTGAGCCTTTCGCCACCGGCCCGAGGCCGTCGCCCCAGCCGATGACGATGCTGGGCAGGTGGAAGCGATCCTTGAGACGCCCGGCCACGATTCCGATGACGCCGGGATGCCAGCCCTCGCCGGCAGCAATGATGATCCCGCGATCCGGCTGCGCGGCGAGCGAGCGTTCGGCCTGCGCCGTGGCGGCGTCGAGGATGGCCGCTTCCAGCGCCTTGCGCTCATCATTCAGCGCGTGGAGGCGTTCGGCGAGCGCAATCGCTTCGCCCCGGTCGTCGGTTGCGAGGAGCTTCGCCGCCAGCCACGGATCGCCGACGCGGCCACCCGCGTTGAGGCGAGGGCCGAGCAGGAAGGTTGCGTGATAGACGGTTTCGATCTTGCCGATGCCGGAGACATCAGCGAGCGCGCGTAAGCCGATATTCTGGTCATGCGCCATCATGCTGAGGCCCTGGCGGACGAAAGCGCGGTTGACGCCGGTCAGCGGAGCCATGTCGCACAGCGTGCCGAGGGCACAGAGGTCGAGCAGTTTCATAATGTCTGGAAGCCCGTCCGGCGGCGCGAGGCCCCGTTCGCGGGCGAGGCGGTTGAGTGCCGCGACGAAGACGAAGACGACGCCCGCCGCGGCGAGATGGCCCTGCCCTGAGGTGCAGTCTGGCCGGTTCGGGTTCACAAGTGCGGCGGTGTGCGGGACTTCGCCCGACATCAGGTGGTGGTCGATCACAACGATGGGCAGGTCTATCGCATTGGCTTCATCGAGCGCCCGGATGGCGGCGGCGCCGCAATCCACAGTTATAACGAGTTCCGCGCCGCCCGCCTTGAGGTATCGGAAAGCTTCGGGCGACGGACCGTAGCCCTCCTCCAGGCGGTCGGGAACATAGAGGCCCAGATCGCGGCCCCAGGCGCGGAAATAGCGGGCGAGGATAGCCGAAGAGGTGCCGCCATCCACGTCATAGTCGGCAAAGACCACGACCTTGCGGCCATCAAGGATCGCGTCGAGGACGATGCCGGCCGCCTTGTCCATGTCGGCAAAGGAGCTCGGATCGGGAAACAGGGCCCGCAGCGTTGGCAAAAGGTAGCTTCCGGCCTCTGCCGCTTCCACGCCGCGCGCCTCCAGAAGCCGGGCCAGCAGGTCATTGCCGCCGACGACCGGCAGAAGCGCCTGAACCTTGCGTGCATCGGCGGCGTGCAGGCGCCAGCGCCGCCCGCCTTCGGAGAGATCCGGGGCGGAGGGAGCGGTGTCTGGCAGCTTTTTGGCGGGTTGCGTGGACATGGACTGGGCCGTTTCGAATCAGCGGCCAACCTAACCCCTTCGCGCGCGAAACAGAATGGCGGCCACGCACGGGGCAACTTGGCCCGGCCGCCAGACTGGCGTAACGCGGGCGAAGTCCTTATTGGCAAGGACGAGCCAACGGAGAGCCCTGATGATCCCTCGCTACACCCGCCCGGAGATGGCCGCGATCTGGACGCCTGAGGCCCGTTTCGGCATCTGGCTGGAGATCGAGACGCTGGCGGCTGAAGCGATGGAGGGGATGGGCACCATCCCTGCCGGCGTGTCCCAGGCCGTGCGTGAGCGGGCCGCTTTTGAAGTGGACCGGATCGACGAGATCGAGCGGGAAGTGAAGCATGATGTCATCGCGTTCCTGACGAACGTCGCCGAGCATGTGGGCGACGAAGCGCGCTTCCGGCATCTCGGCATGACCTCGTCCGATGTGCTGGATACCTGCCTCAATGTGCAGCTGGTGCGCGCGGCGGACCTGATGCTGGGCGGCATTGACCGCGTGCTGGCCGCGCTCAAGAAACGCGCGCTTGAGTTCAAGTACACGCCGACCATCGGCCGCAGCCACGGCATCCATGCCGAGCCGACGACATTCGGCATCAAGCTCGCCGGCTTCCATGCCGAGTTCCAGAGGGCGCGCGCGCGTCTGCTGATCGCCCGCGAGGAAGTGGCGACCTGCGCGATTTCTGGTGCGGTCGGCACGTTTGCGAACATTGATCCGCGCGTCGAAGAACATGTCGCCGCGAAACTCGGCCTCCGGATTGAACCGGTCTCGACGCAGGTGATCCCGCGCGACCGGCACGCGATGTATTTTGCGGTGCTCGGCGTGATCGCGTCGTCCGTTGAGCGGCTCGCGACAGAAGTGCGCCATCTTCAGCGTACGGAAGTTCTGGAAGCGGAAGAGTTCTTCTCGGCCGGGCAGAAGGGCTCGTCCGCCATGCCGCACAAGCGCAATCCAGTGTTGACCGAGAACCTGACAGGTCTTGCCCGCCTCGTCCGCTCAGCCGTGGTGCCCGCGCTCGAGAACGTGGCGCTCTGGCACGAGCGGGATATCTCCCACTCCTCGGTCGAGCGCGGCATCGGGCCGGATGCGACCATCCATCTCGATTTCGCGCTGCACAGGCTCGCCGGCGTGGTCGAGAACCTTGTCGTGTACCCCGAGAACATGATGCGGACGATCAACAGCATGGGCGGCCTGCACAACTCGCAGCGCATCCTGCTCGCACTGGTCGAGAAGGGCTTCAGCCGGGAGGATGCCTATCGCCTCGTGCAGCGCAACGCGATGGGCACCTGGAAGAAGGAAGGCGATCTCGATGTGCTGCTGAAGGCGGACGACGAAATCACGGCGCGCCTCAGCCCGGCTGAAATCGATGCGCTTTTTGATCTCGAGTATCATTTCAAGCACGCCGACACGATCTTTGCACGCGTATTCGGCGCCGGGTGAGGACGCTGCGTTGACGCAGGCCGCCCGGTTGCCAAGATGACGTTTCCAATCAGATTCACATTCAGACATTCGGGGTCAGTCATGAAAAAGTTCGTCCTTGCGGCGCCGGCACTTCTGCTGGCGGCCTGCGCCTATCTTCCGGGTCAAAGCCCGGCGCCGACGACCGAGACTGCGCCGGCGCTGACGGCGACCGAGACGATGCACCAGAGCTTCATGGTGCTCGACAGCCACCTCGATACCCCCGCCTACTTTCACAGCGCCGAATATGATTTCTCGAAGCGCGGCGATTTCGATGTCGACGGAACGCACGTGGACTTGCCCCGCATGAACGAAGGCGGCCTCGACGGCGGCTTTTGGGTGATCTTCACCAATCAGGGGCCGCTGGATGCCGCCTCCACAAACGCGGCGCGCAACATTGCGATCCTTCGCCAGACCGCCATCCGCGAAATGGCGGCCAAGTATGCATCGGACGTCGAATTGGCTTTCACGGCTGCAGATGCCGAACGGATCTCGGCGTCGGGCAAGAAGATCGTGTTCCAGAGCATGGAGAATTCCTATCCTCTGGCATCGGACATTTCCTTGCTGGAAACCTTCCATGCGGGCGGCCTGCGCATGATTGCGCCCGTGCATTTCCGGAACAATCAGTTTGCGGACAGTGCGACCGATGTCACGCCCGTGTTCGGCGGACTCAGCCCGCTCGGCGAAGAGCTGGTGCGCGAGGCCAACCGGCTCGGCCTGATCCTCGACGGGTCACATGCTTCGGACGATACGG
>JAIXVM010000163.1 GCA_027482995.1 Hyphomonadaceae bacterium
CACCAATACCATCCCGTCGCTCGCCATCACGGTGGCGGCCGTCGGCCTGCTCCAACGCGACGGGATTTTCGCGGGCGGCGGCGCACTGCTCGCGCTCGGCTGGATCACGGCGCTCTGTGTGCTGATCTTCGGCCTGATCACCGGCGCCGGCTTTGCCGCGACGTTTGTGGGCGAGCATATTCCCTGGCTGGCGGAGATGTTCGGGATGAGCCAACAGGCCCCAGCCCCCTGAACCGTCTGAAACACCAATACCCGGACAGGGTTTCCCCTTCCGGTTTTGCGCCTCATTCGGGTCCTGCGGATGGGTTTTGCCCAAGGGTCCGGGGACGTCGAATTGTGTTTTGGGGGAAGTCAGGTGTCTCCGGTGCGCACCGGGGCTCTGATCCCATCCGCTTCCAACGATGCGAAGAACGCCCCGCACCACCGGACCCGCGTGAGGATCGGCTATCACCTCCTCGGCCTCACGCTTGACGGCACAATAACCCCGGTGCGGACTCGGGCGGATTGGGACGGGGCGTAATTCTTGAGTCGCGCGTCACTCCGGCGAATGCCGGAGCCCGGATTTGTGAGTTGTATCAGGGCGCTCTGGGTCCCGGATTTCGCCGGGATGACCGGAAACTTTTCCTGTGGTGCCGCGAAAAGCCTTGGAAGCATGGGCACAAGCCGGAACTTGTGCATCAGGCCTTGTCCTTCACACTTGCGGCACATTCCGCCGCAAAGAATCATGACGGCGCCGCAATCCGGGCAACGGCCCGCCGCACTCCGTTGATTTTGTTGAAGCTCCACCAATGGAGGGCTTTTGAAATGTACCGAGCTGTGATTGAACCGTCTGCCAAGCGGACCGAGGCCTCATCTGGCCTGCGGCTGGCCGAGAAGGACAAGGCAATGACAACGCTCGCACTGGTGGACGACGATGAGAACATCGTGGCGTCACTCAAACTGTTCTTCGAAGCCGAAGGCTATCAGGTGCGCACCTATCATGACGGCGAAGCCGCCCTGCCGGCGCTGACCGAGTCGCCACCCGATATCGCGATCCTCGACGTGAAGATGCCGAAGATGGACGGGATGGAGCTGCTCCGCCGCCTTCGCCAGACGTCCGAGCTGCCGGTGATCTTCCTGACGTCCAAGGATGAAGAGATCGACGAAGTGATCGGCTTCAATATCGGCGCCGATGATTTCGTGCGCAAGCCCTGCTCCAACCGCCTGCTGGCCGAGCGCGTGAAGGCGGTGCTTCGCCGGGCCCGCGGCGGTGTCGCCGGCCCCGAGGAAGGCGACTCCAAACCGATCGTGCGCGGCAAGCTGGTGCTCGACCCGAACCGTCATGCCTGTACCTGGGACGGCAAGACGGTACGCCTCACCGTCACCGAGTTCCTGATCCTTCAGGCCCTCGCCGCTCGCCCGGGATACGTCAAAAGCCGCGACCAGCTGATGGACGCCGCCTATGACGACCAGATCTACGTGGACGACCGCACCATCGACAGCCACATCAAACGGCTGCGCAAGAAGTTCCGCGAAGTGACGGACGAATTCGATGCGATCGAAACGCTCTATGGCGTCGGCTATCGCTACACGGAGTAAGCTTCCAGCCGAAGTGTTCATCGGCGGGGCGGGAGACGAGAGCTCCCGCCTCGTCCTTTCGTATGCCGAAGCGCGCCGCGACGGCCTGCGCGGCAAACGCGACGTGCATTACCTGCCGCACTGGAAGATCACGGCCGCCCAACGTCTCGTGTGCGATCTGGCCACTGCCGGCCATCCGCTGGCGTTGATTGGGCATAGCTGGGGCGCCGACACGGTGCTGCGCGCGGCGGGTGCCCTCGATTCCCTCGCCTTGATGGTGGGCGCCGATCCGGTGGCGAAACCCGTGACACGGATCACGGCGCGCGACGGGCGCCCGGCTTCGGCCATCCGCGTGGTGCACGTGGACGCCGACCCGCCCGCCTATGACCGCTCTGACTATGTAAAGGCTGCCGGTTTCCTCACCGGCGGCGGCGTGCCCCGGGCGTTCCGGTCAGCGGACTCGCGGATCGAGACGCAGCTCAACCACTGGAATTTCGCGGGCATGATGAAGGCGCGGGGAGCGGACGGACTGTCAGCCGAAGACTGGCTCGCCGCCTTTCCCGAAACGCTTAGCCATTGATGAGCCGGTAGTACCGTTCCGTCCAGTTCGGCAGGGACGCGACGAGGAACAGGAATCCAGCGCCGATCAGGAGACAGAAGGGTGAATAAAGTCGCCGGTTGAGCCTGAGATACGGCTGTTCCGGCGCCGCACGCTCGAATGCCGGCAACACGCCCGCCACTCCGCGGATCAGGAAGACGAAAGCGAGGATCAGCCCCAACGGCGCCAGAACCACTTTCGACGCAGAATACATCTCGCTGAAACCGCCCATCAGAAAGGCAGCGAGCGCGGCCGCCAGCAAGAGGACGCCAAGGTACAGGAACGCCCGTCTGGACGGCACGCGGGTAATGCCCCGGTGGCCGATGACGGAGCGGGCAAGCGACTGCTCGTTCGCGAAAGGAAATGTGCTGCCGGCAGCCCACAACAGGTAGAATGCGCCCGCAATGGTCAGAAGCAATGCCTGAATGTTCCCGACGAGTGCGGCCAATCCCTTGTTCTCCCTCGCTTTGATGGACCGAGTTTACATGCAGGCTCTGCTTGCCGCCAGAGCCGCGATTGAATAGCCAGTAGGACAAACATTAAATGACTGAAATAGAAACCGGAGTGCCCGATGTCTGACCCTGAAAACACGCTGCTTCTCGAGACCTCGAAAGGCAACGTGACGATCACGCTCCGCCCGGACCTGGCGCCAGGCCACGTCAAGCGAATCAAGGAGCTCGCCCGTGAGGGGTTTTATGACGGCATCGTCTTCCACCGCGTGATCGAGGGCTTCATGGCGCAAACCGGCTGCCCGAAAGGCACCGGCATGGGCGGATCGAAGAAGCCGGACCTTAAAGCCGAGTTCAATGCCGAGCCGCACGTGCGCGGCACTTGCTCGATGGCGCGCACCAACCAGCCGAACACGGCCAACAGCCAGTTCTTCATCTGCTTCAAGGATGCGTCCTTCCTGAACCGGCAATACACCGTCTGGGGTCAGGTGACCGAGGGCATGGACGCGATCGACGCGCTGGCGAAGGGTGAGCCCCCGAAAAGCCCCGATCGCATCATCAAGATGCGCGTCGCCGCCGACGCCTGACGTCTGGCTCGGCCGGTGAGTTGAGGGGACATGGCCATGCCGGACAAAAACGCTCCCCGCCGCCCGGGCCTGAGGCGCGGCACGACGATTCTGGGCTCGCGCATTGCGCGGCTGATCTTCGTGTCGAACCTCGCCGGTCTCGCGATCCTCATCATCGGCGCAATGGTGCTGAACGAAATGCGGGCCGGCTTCGTGGCCTCGAAGAAACAGGACCTTGAAGCGCAGGCGCAGATTTTCTCAAGCCTCCTGTCGGATGACGCGACCACGCCCGAACCCGGCCTCAACCCGGACGCTGCGCGCCAGACGCTGCAACGGCTCAACCTGCCCGAACGCGTGCGGGCCCGAATCTTCACGCCGCAAGGCGAGCTGATCGGGGACAGCTATTACCTGTCAGACAAGGTCGACGTCGCGGCCCTGCCCCCGCTCAGCGAGCCGGGCCTGCTGGCGCAAACGGGACGCGACCTGTCCGAATGGGCGGGCGAGTTCTTTGGTTTCTTCTCGCCGCGCCGGACATCCGAAGCGCTCCGTACCCAGAGCTTCGAGGAGGAATTCGAAGTCGCCGCTCTCGGCGGACAGGCAGCGAGCCAGCGCTTTTCAGATCGGGGCAGCCGGGTGATTTCCGTCTCGATGCCGGTGCAGCGTGTTTCGGCGGTGGTCGGCGTACTGGTGCTGGAAGCGAGCGACATTGACGAGATCATCCGGGCCGAACGCGTCGCGCTCGTGCCGTTCATCGGCGTTGCGGTGCTGATGGCTTTCATCACCTCCGTGATGCTGACACTCGGAATTGCCCGGCCCTTGCGGCGCCTGTCGCTGGCCGCCGACCGGATCCGCTCCGGCGCGTCCGACAAGATCGATGTACCGCTGCTGACCCAGCGAACGGACGAGATCGGCGACCTTGCCACGTCGATTCAGAGCATGACCGAG
>JAIXVM010000200.1 GCA_027482995.1 Hyphomonadaceae bacterium
AGGAGGAGCGGCGCCTCCTTGTTATTCTTGCGCGGATTGAGCGGCGGCTCGAAAAACACAGCCTGCAGAACGCGGCCGATGTAGAACACCGACAGGAAGCTCGCGAGGACCAGTACCGCCACGGCCCACCACCAGCCCTGATCCAGCAAGGCGTAGCCGAGTTGCAGCTTGGAGATGAAACCCGCCGTAAGCGGCACGCCGATCAGCGAGAGGCCGGCAATCGCGAAGGCCGCCATCGTGAACGGCGCCGATCGGCCAAGGCCGGCAAAGTCGCGGATGGTGTTGGCCTGATAGGCAAAGCAGATACCCGCCACCGCCATGAACAACGCGCCCTTCATGAGCGCATGGTTGAACAGGTGCAGAAGGCCCGCGGACACGCCGGCGGCTGTGCCGACCGAGATGCCAAGCAGGATGAAGCCGACCTGCGCGACCGAGGAATAAGCGAGCAGGCGGCGGATATCGGTCTGGAAGATGGCCTGGACGCTGCAGATCACCATTGCTGCCATGGCGAGCGGCGCGAGCACCCATTGGAGGAGCGCGGCTTCGAAGGCGAGGTCCGGCTGGAAGATCGTGAACAGCCAGCGGATGAGGGCGTAGAGCGCGACCTTCGTGGCCGTCGCCGACAGGAACATCCCGACAAAGCCCGGTGCATAGGCATAGGCATTCGGCAGCCACTGGTGCAGCGGCCACATCGCGGCCTTGAGGCCGAGCCCGACGAGGATGAAGGCGAGGCCCGCCTGGACGCTGCGATTGCTGGAGAGCGCGGGCAGCTGCTCTGCGATATCCGCCATGTTGAGCGTGCCCGTGGCCGCGTAGATCAGGCCAACGCCGATGACGTAGAAACTGGCGCCAAGGGTGCCCATGATGAGGTAGTCGAAGGCAGCGGGCAGCGCGCGCCGGTCCTTGCCGGCGCCCATGGCGACGAGCACATAGGCGGCGAGCGAGCTGACTTCGAGGAAGACAAAGAGGTTGAACGCATCGCCGGTGGCCGTGACGCCCGCGAGGCCTGCAAAGCAGAGCAGGAAGGCGCAGAAGAACAGGTTCAGCCGCTCGCCCCGGAATTCGGCGGAGACGGTGGGCCAGGCGAAGATCGAGGCCAGCGTGGCCATGCCTGAAATCAGTACAAGGATCATGGCGCTCAGCGCATCGATCCGGAACTCGATGCCGATCGGCGGCGGCCAGTTGCCCAGCGCGTAGCTGATCGTGCTGCCGGGCATTTCCTGGATGATCGCAAGCAGGATCAGCGAGAACCAGAAGGCGGCGGCTGTGCCGGCGATCGTCAGGACCCAGGCGAGACGGTTGCTGGGGCTGAGCGCGAGCAGCGGCGCCAGCAACATCGGCGCGACGACGACGAGGACGGCGGCATGCCGGACCGCCCAGTCCGGCGCCGAGGCCAACAGGAGATCGAGGATCATACAGCCACCTCGCCGCTCGTCCGGGCGGCGTCAGCCTCTTCGGCCATCTGGACCTTGACGTCGGAAGCGTGGATCTCGTCGGCCTCGATGGTGCCGTAGGATTCGTTGATGCGCACGATCAGCGCGAGGCCGAGCGACAGCGTCGCGACGCCGACGACGATGGCCGTCAGCATCAGGACATGCGGCAGCGGGTTCGAATAGGTGTGCGCGAGGTCTGCGACGCGTTCGGCGCCGTAAGCACCCTTTGGCATGTCCTCCGGAAGGAGGATCGGCGCGGTGGCATTCGCGACATTGGCGAGCTTGACATAGAACAGGCAGATCGTCGTCTGGAACATCGAGAGCCCGACGAGGCGCTTGATCAGGTTTTCAGCCGAGAAGGCAATGTAGAGGCCGATCATCATCACACCGATGATCGCCCAATAGCCGCCGCGTTCGAGGATGATGTCCCACATGGCTACCAGTCCTCGTCCCGGATTTCGGCGACGCGGCCCGCGAGGGCGTAGAAGATCGACACCATGGCGCCGGCAACGGCAAAGAGAACGCCGAGTTCGACGAGGATGATGCCGGTGTGCTGGCCGTCATGTCCGCCGGGCGGCTCGTTGAACAGTGCCTGGTATTCGAGGTACTGTCCGCCCTGCACCATCGCCCAGACGCCGACGCCGCCGTAAACCAGAACGCCCACGGCGGCGAGGCCGCGCGCGAACCCGGGTGGCACGGCGCGCATCGCCTCGGCAAGGCCGAAGATCAGCGCGTAAAGAATCACGGCGACCGCCAGCACGATGCCCGCCTGGAAACCGCCGCCCGCGCTGACTTCGCCGTGGAACTGGACATAGAAGGCATAGATCGTGATCAGCGGCAGGAGGCCCTTGGCGACGACGCGGAGGATCAGGTGATGGTCGCTTTTCATGGCGCCTTGTCCCCCTTCTTCAGCTTACGGAGCGTCTCGGAGAGCGAGCGTTCGCCAAAGCCGAGCAGCAGCACGACCGCCAGGCCGGCGATGAAGACGACGATTGTCTCGCCGAGCGTATCGAAGCCGCGATAGCTTGCGAGCACGGAGGTGACGACGTTCGGCACGCCGGTATCGGCCCAGTTGATCTGCAGATAGGTGAGGCCGGTGCCGGTATTGGCGGGCGAGGACGGGTCGCCCGCAGCCGGCAGATCGGATGTGGCGTAGATCAGCATGGCGCCGGCCGCGATGCAGACGGCAAGCGGGCCGAGCCGCGCGAGCCGGCGTTCGGGTTTGGCATTGCGCGAGGTGAGCAGGATGGCGCCGAGCAGCACGGCGGTGGACATGCCGGCGCCGACGGCCGCTTCGGTGAAGCCGACATCGACCGCGTCCACGAGGATGAACCAGGCGGCGCAGACCAGCGAGTAGATACCCGCCAGCATCACGACGGCGAACAGGTTGCGCAGGCGCGCGATGGCGACCCCCATCACGAAGAGGAGGCAGAGCAGCAGCACGCTGATGATCGAGGTGGAGGTTTCGTTCATGACATCGCCGCTCATGGGAGCGCCTCGTCTTCAGGCTGGCCTTTGCGCATCGGGCCGATCTTCGGCTGGAGGCCTGCGGTCAGCGCGGCGTTCACGAGCGCATGGGAGCTCGTTGCACTCGTCAGCATCAGGAAAATCAGGACACATACGATCTTGACGATGACGATCCAGTCCGGCGCCATCAAGGCCATGCCGAGCAGCACGAAGCCGGCGCCTGACGTATCCGTGATCGATGCGGCGTGCAGGCGGGTGTAGACGTCCGGAAAGCGCAGGACGCCGATGGTGCCGATGATGCAGAGGAGCGCGCCGAGCAGGCAGAACGCCCCGCCAAGCGCGATGCGGATCGTATTCCAGTCAAGCGTCATCATGTTGGCGGCTTCAGGCATTGGGCTCGCCTCCCGTGACCTGTGCCTCGACGCGGGGTTCGCCCCGCCGGGCCAGCGGGACCTGGAAGGAGCGGTAGCGGAAGAATTTCAGCACCGCGATGGTCGAGACGAAATTGATCAGCGTGTAGAGGATGGCGATATCTAGGAAGTCCGGCCGGCCCATCACGAAGCCCATCAGGCCGATCAGCAGTACGGTCTTGGTGCCGAACGAGTTGACCGCGAGCACGCGGTCATACAGCGTCGGACCGATCAGTGCACGGATGAGCAGAAGGCACATCGACACGATCAGGGCGATGAGGGCCGCCATCATCATGCGGCGGCACCCTTCGGGTCTGCGGCGCGGGCGCAGCGGGCATCCATGCCGATGAAGGACTCCGGCACCGTGTTGGCTTCATATAGTCCGTGAACGAGCATCTTGTCGCCCTGGATCTCGACCGTCACCGTGCCCGGCGTCAGCGTGATTGAATTGGCGAAGGTGACCCTCGCGAGGTCAGACTTGCAGGTGGTGCGCACTTTGACGAGCGCGGGGCTGATATCGAGATCGGCCCGCAGGCAGGCGCGAATCACAACCCAGTTGGCCTTGAGCACTTCCCATGTGAGCCAAGGCACGTAGCCCAGAAAACCCAGTAGACGGACATAAGGGGAACCTTCGCGGTCCACGATCTTGAACCGCAGACTGAGGATCAGCGTTAGCACGACCGAAACCGCAGCGAAGCCGAGCATCAGCGATTCGTAGTGGCCGGAATTGGCCATCCAGAACGCGGTTGCCGCGAGGAGTATTCCGAGTAAATGCACGGCGGTCCCCTCTGGTCGCTAACGGCTCAGATGACGCACCACCTAAAGTCCACCGCCCGGTTTGGGAAGTGCGATTTGCCGCAGCCGGGCTAATTTCCGAAGACGAGCCGCGCGGTGCGCTGGGAGGCGGAGTAGCTGCCTTCCTCGTTGGCAGGCTCGCCCATTTCATGCGTCTGGCGCAGCGCGCCCGGCGAATAGGCCGATGACAGCGACCAGTTCCAGTAGCGCAGCGTGGTCTGCGCCTTGGCGACCGACAGGACTTCGTAGGTTTCGGCGACGTTCGTGAACACGGGGTTCGGCTCACCGGGCGCCAGCTCGAGCGGGCGGCGCAGCGCAGTCCACATCTGGCGGAGATAATCGCGCTTCAGGCCCGTGGCCTTGCACAGGATGGCGAGACCCTCCCCGCCCATATCCGACATGATCTTGGCGGCGGTCACGGGCTTGATGCCGGCGAGGTAGCCGATTTCCTGGGCGAGTTCGGCGTCCATCCCCCGCGTGGCGGCGGCGGATACCGCGCCCTCGAGGCTGTCATAGGGGCTCTTGGCGATGGCGCCGCGGTTGCGCTGGCGCCGCTCGATCAGCTGCAGGGCCTTGCGCGCGATCGGATCGGCCCAGCCTTCGGCGGCGGCCATTTCGAACACGTCGCGGCAGACGTTGATCATCTCGGTGCGGTCGGCGGCCTGGCGGGTGAGGATCTTGCGGCGGGTGGGGCTATCAGCCCACCAGAACATCGCCATCGCGTGGGAAGACCGGAGCTCGACCCGCTCGACGAGCATGGCGCAATAGGACGCCTCATCCCGGGACATCGCGACGAGGCGGTCCACGGTGGTCTCGGCGAGTGGGGCGTTGCGGTTGGCGATGAGTTCGCGAACGACGTGTGGTTCACCGACCTGCGCAATGCAGGCCGTGACCGACACGCAGAGATTGCGCCGCCGGGCAATTGCGAAGCGATGCTCCGGCGTGGAGTTCTGAATGATTTCAACGAGATCGCACGCATCGAACGCGTCGCTCTCTTCCAAGAGGGGCCGGGCGACGGCGAATGAGCACTGCGCAAGGTAGCGCAGCACCCGGCGGGGCGCATCGCGGCAGACGGCGAGGCGCGAGGCGCAAAGGGTGCGTTCGCGGTCTGTGGTGTGCAGCAGCATGTCGAGCAGGATGTCGCCCGCCATCGAGCGATCCTGCGGCGGGATGCGCGATCCGGGCATGGCCACGACGTCGATCAGACGGCGCAAGAGCGCGTCCTGGGCAGCGCCAGGCGGCTTGAACTGTGGGGTCTGGGACGTGTCGCTCATCCGGAATAGGCCTGCCCTAACGGAGCGAACCTCGCAGCGAAGCGTTAACGGGAGGTAGCCGTACCTTAATTTTCAGCGAGTTTCCGCCCGGCTCGAGGCTCAGTTCCAGCGGCGTTCGTTGGGGTGGACCACCAGCAACAGCAGGCTAAGCGCGAGGAAAATGACATAGTAAAGAAAATGTGTGCCGCCATCGGTGCCGCCCTCCGGCAGGGGCACTTCCCGGCCGAGCGCGGGCGACAGGTGAAGCGCGACGCCTGCCCCGAGGAGAATGACCGAGAGTCCGGCGCCGACCCGGCGGCTGAACGGCAGGATCAGCAAAATCGCCGCGATCACCTCGAAAATGCCGGACACGAACCGGCCGGCCGGCTCGAACAGCGAGATATCCGTGGCCTTGGCGAGCGCCGAGAACAGCAGGTGCTCACCCGGCGCATCATAGAATTTGACGTATCCGGGCACCGGATTCGGCCAGGGATGCACGGTGATGTGGATAAAAAACACGGCCAGTGCGAGGGCCAGAACCCAGCTGGCCAAAAGGCGGAATGCGCTCATGGCTGGGTCTCCTCGATGCCGGTAAAGGTGGAAAAGGCTAACCTTTGCCCCGGCTGAAGGCAACCGCGCACCTGCTCGCTGGGCAAGTCATACCCTCGGTCGCCTCTTTCCATGGCACGCCCACAACCCTAGTGTCCCGCCCGCAAGCCGGGAGCGTACCATCATGAGCGGCGAGATCGACAAGGTTGTCGATGATATGGCCGAACAGGCCGCTGAAGACGTGACCTCACCGGTCAGCGGTCTCAGCGAAGCGCTGGGCGCAGGCGCGAGCTTCCTCGTCAGCGCAACTCACTGGCGCGCCAAGCGGCTGCGCCGGGGCGTGAAGATCGAATTGCCGGGCTATCTGGCGGTGCAGTGCAGCTGGTTCATGGCGTTCGGCCTGCAGCTGGTTCTGTTTCCCTATCTGATCACCGGCAAAGACCACCTGCATATGGACGGGCTCGCGCTCGGCCTTGCCAACATGGCGCTTTCCCTGCCCTCGGTGATCTTCCTGCTGATTGGCGGGGTTGTGGCGGAACGCGCCGATGGGCGGCGCCTCCTGATCCTGCTGCACCTGGCGGCGGCCGTGCCGACGTTCCTTCTGGCGCTCTATGTCGAGCCGGGTGAGCTCACCTACCCGGCGATGATCTGCTACGCGCTCGCGATCGGCACGGTCGGCGCCTTCATGATGCCGGTCCGGGACTCGATGGTGAATGAAGTCGTGGAGCGCCGCAGCCGTGTCGGATCGGGCGTGACGCTTCAACTCGGCGTGACGCTGGCTACGATGGCGCAGTTCCTCGCCCAGATCGCCGGGCTGATCCTTGCGGGATATGCCGACAAGGCGACACGGATGCCGCCCTGGCTGGGCGGGTTCAGCATAGGGCCGATCCCGGCCGAAACGCTGCTGGCCGTGCAGGGCTTTGTGCTCGCGAGCGGCTCGGCGTTTGCGCTGATGCTGGCGCGCGGCCGGCCGATCCGCACCGGGCGCAAGGGCATCGGGGCAACGCTCGGCGACATTGGCGACGGCCTGCGCGCCGTGCTGGCCGATGCAAAACTCTGGGCGATGACGGCGCTGATGTTCGGCGTGGGCGTGTTCGTGATCGGCTCGTTCCTCGTCGTGCTGCCGATCATCAACCGCGATGTGTACCACTTCGGATCCTCCGGCATCCGGGACATGTTCGTGACCTTCTGGATGGGCGCGTTCGTCTCGTCCGCCGTGTTGGCCGTGTTCAAGCGCATCAAGCGGCAGGGACGGCTGCTGCTCGCGGCGCAATTCCTGGCATCGGCGAGCATCCTCGCGATGCTCGGCACCGTGCCGCACTGGATCTTCCTCGGCATCGTGTTCGTCTGGGGGCTCGCGGCGGGCATCTCGATCGCGATGAGCCGGTCGATCGTCCAGGACTCCGCGCCGAAGGAGAAACTCGCCCGGGTGCTTTCGATCTACCAGCTGGGCTTCATGGCCGGCGCGCCGTTCGGCGCCTTCCTGATGGGCGCGCTGGTCGATGTGTTCGGGCCCCAGAAAATCGCCGTGGTGCCGGCCGGCGGGATGATCCTGCTGATCCTCTGGATGATCTTCTGTACGCCGGTCTGGAACATGAAGGGCTCCGCCTGGCTTGCCCACAATCAGGGGCCGAAATCGGCGGGATGACAACCGCCGCAATCTCGCTTAGCCCCTGATTCATGAGCTTTCTGCCCCGCGCAACTGTGCTGACGTCCAACATCGTGGACAACTGGCGCGCCCTTGATGCCTTGCATCCGGGCGCGACGACGGCAGCCGTGGTGAAGGCGGACGGGTATGGCCTCGGCGCCGCGCAGGTGGCCAATGCGCTGAAGGAGGCGGGCTGCCAGACCTTCTTCGTGGCCTATCTCGAGGAAGGGACGTCGCTTCGCAAAACCATCGGCCGGGGCCCGCGCATCTTCGTGCTCAACGGGCCGGTGCGCGGCCAGCTGACCTCCTACACGACTGCCGGGCTGACGGCCGTGCTGTCGAGCGAACACCACCTCAAGCTCTGGTCGAAGGAGCGGCCGGGCACCTGCGCCATCCATGCCGATACCGGCATGAACCGGCTTGGCCTGCCGCCCAGCGTGATCGATACCGAGGCGACGGCCATCCGGCGTCTCGCGCCGGTTCTGGTGATGAGCCATCTTGCCTGCGCTGATGACCCGAAGAACCCTATCAACCTCGCGCAGCGGCGCGCCTTCGAGGCGGTGGCGGATGCGTTTCCGGACACGCCGGCCAGCCTTGCCAACTCCGCCGGGTGTTATCTCGGCAAGAACTACGGCTTTGACCTGACCCGCCCGGGAATTGCGCTCTATGGCGGCACCACGCCGCCGCCGAATGTCGGGCTGAAGCCCGCGATCATCCTGGAATCGAGCGTGATCAGCGTGTTCACGGGCCGCAAGGACACCACGGTCGGTTATGGCGCAACGCACACCCTGACCGAAGACCGGCTGCTGGCCACCTGCGCCATCGGCTATGCCGACGGGCTGCCGCGGTCCGGATCGGGACGCCTTGGCGGCTGGATCGAGGGGGTCCGCTGCCCGGTTGCCGGGCGGATTTCGATGGATCTGGTCACGCTGGACATCACCGACGGCCCGGCCGGCGTAAAGCCGGGCACGCGCGTTGAATTCCTGGGGGAACATGCCCAATTGGAGGCGCAAGCCGAGGCCTGCGGCACGCTCGGCTATGAGCTGCTGACCGGCCTTGGCCGGCGCGTGCAACGCCAGTATCGGTGAGGCCTCCCATGACCAATCCCTTGCAGATCATTGGCCGCGTCACGCTGGGCCTGTTCGCCGAGATCGGGCGGCTGTCGGTATTTGCCGGGCGCGTCGCCACGGCAGCGGTCACGCCGCGCTGGTACATCGGCGAAATCCTGCGCCAGATGGTGCGGATCGGTTTCTACTCCCTGCCCGTGGTCGGCCTGTCGGCGGTGTTCATCGGCGCGGCGCTCGCGCTCAACATCTATGAAGGCGGCAGCCGCTACGGCGCCGAGCAGTTCGTGCCGAACATCGTGGTGCTCGGCATCTCGCGCGAGCTCGGCGCGGTGATCACCGGCCTGATGCTGGCGGGACGCGTCTCGGCAGGGATCGCCGCCGAGATTGGCGCGATGCGGGTGACCGAGCAGATCGATGCGCTCGAGACGCTGTCGGCCTCGCCTTACCGCTATCTCTATGCGCCGCGCTTCCTGGCGGCGGTCGCGACGCTGCCGCTGCTGGTCGTCGCGGCGAACATCATCGGCGTGATGGGCGGCTGGCTGGTCAGCGTTTACGGCCTCGGCTTCGACTCGACGGTCTACCTTCGCAACACGGTCGATTTCGTCACGCGTGACGACATTCTGGTGGGCCTTATCAAGGCGGTGCTGTTTGGCGGCATCATTGCGGTGATGGGATGCTATCAGGGCGACCGCAGCCAGGCGGGCGCCACCGGTGTCGGCCGCGCGGCGACCCTGTCAATGG
>JAIXVM010000251.1 GCA_027482995.1 Hyphomonadaceae bacterium
GATAACGGTCCTGGCCTGCGCTGCCGAACGGCCCGCCCAGTCGGTCCGAAAGCCGCTGGGTTCGACGAGCAGGACCTTGATGCCGAGTGGCGAGGCCTCACGAGACAGCCCCTCTGACAGGGCCTCAACAGCGAATTTCGTCGCGGCGTAAAAACTGAGTGAGGGATAGGCATGTAGCCCTCCGATCGATGAGATGTTCACGATCGTGCCTGTGCGGCGCTTGCGCATCCCGGGAAGCACGGCGCGCGACATCTTGGCGAGCCCCCAAACGTTGATCTCGAACATGGCCCGCGCTTCGTCGAGGTCGGTTTCTTCAAACGCTCCAAAATAGCCGATCCCTGCATTGTTCACGAGAACATCGATGCTTCCGAACCGTATCTCTGCAGCGCGCACGGCCTCCGAAATCTGGTCGTCATTTGTAACGTCAAGTGTAAGCGCAAGCGTACGATGAGGTGCAAGCGCGGCGAGGTCTTCGATCTGCGTGGCGCGCCGGGCCGAAACGACAACATTGTAGCCCTGTGCAATGGCATGTTGAGCGATTGCGCGGCCAAAGCCTGTTGAGCATCCGGTGATGAACCAAGTTTGTGTCATGAGGAGTTCCTATGTGTTGATTAGCTATTTGTGTCCAAGACAGCCGCGAAAGCGCTGGGACTGAACAAATTCACGTACTTGAGCCTGCACCCGGATAGATGATCTCCCAGGGCGCGTCCGGCACAGCGGCGAGGGTCCACACGGCCTCGGCGGCTCCAGCGGCTTCCTCGGAATCCGGCGCAACGAGCGTGCCTACCGAAGCGATCCCGATGCGGATGCCACGTTTCGCAAGATCAGGTGCGAGGCCTTCGACCAGATTGCGCAAAGCGGCCTTGCCCGCACCAAGGCTTGCATAGGACGCGTGCGGATGAATGGCGAGGCCGCCACCGGTAACAAGGATAGTCCCGCCCGTGTCGCGGAAGAGTTCCTCTGCCGCGCGAATGGTGTGGAAGGCGCCGGTAATGTTGACGGCCACATCGGATTCCACATCGATGTCAGACATGCTGAACAGGTCTTGCTCACGCACGAACGCGGCGTTGTAGAGGATCGCCGTCAGACCATCCGCGACACGGTCTGCGGTTCGCACGGCAGCGCGAGCCGAGACGGGATCTGTCGCATCCAGAACTACCGCGTGAGCATCCACGCCGTTGCCCACGAGCTGGGCAACAAGCGGGTCGAGATGTTTCGGGTTTCGGCTGGCGAGCACTACGGTCCAGCCTTCCCGGCCAAATCGCTCTGCCACCGCTTTGCCGATCCCCGGGCCCGCGCCGACAATCAGAATGGCGCAGGCCCGCTTTTGTGTGTTGGTCATGAGGTTTCGCTTTCGTTGCAGTCTGCTGCGCTCAGGGGAGCACTTCTGCGAGTTCGATCAGGTTGCCGAACGGGTCGGCGAAGAAAGCGAGCTTCCGGCTGATGGCTTCCAGTACGAACGGCTCCGTGATTATCGGAATGTTTCGCGCCCGCAGCTTGGCCACCGTTTCGTCGACACTCGCCACGTTCAGGCAGAAGTGGTGATAGCCGCGATACTTCAGGCTATCACCGAGGTCGGTGTACGGACGGACTTCAAAGGGCCCTGGATCGCCGCCGCCAAGAACTTCAATATAGAAACTGTCATCGTTCGGCGGGGCGAGGTAGGCGAGCTGTTCGTCGGCATAGTTCCATTCGGCCACGATACGGAAGTCGAGCTTTCCGACGTAAAAGTCCTTGGCCTCTTCGAGGCTTGGCGTGCGCACCGCAACGTGGTGGCCGCGCATGTCAGCGAACGGTGAACCCGTGTTCTTTGCGGGTGGGGTAAAGTCTGGCATTTCATTCTCCTTTCTGATCTGGCGTCCGGCGGCGCCGGCTCGCTGCGAGACGAAGAATGGGCCTTTTCAATTCAGAGGATTAGGCGATAAATATTTCGCTCACTGCTGAAACAGGATCATCAATGCGCGCAACCGATCTGTCAGAACTGGCCGCTTTTGACGCAGTCGCCCGCCACAAGAGCTTTCGGCGCGCAGGTGAAGAGCGGGGGGTGACCGCCTCGGCCATCAGTCACGCAGTGAGCAATCTCGAAGCGCGTATCGGGCTTCGGCTGCTCAACAGAACGACCCGGAGCGTGAGCCTGACAGACGCCGGCGCAATGCTGCTGTCGCGCCTGTCGCCTGCGTTTGGCGACATTGGTTCGGCTATGGACGGGCTCAACCAGTTCCGGGAGACGCCTTTTGGAAAGGTTCGGCTGAACGTCCCTGTTTCGATTGCGTCGTTTGTTGTTGGACCGGTCCTCGCCGGGCTTGCGGCCGCCAATCCCAATCTTGAAGTCGAAGTGATATCGACGGACCGCCTCGTTGATATTGTCGACGAAGGGTTCGACGCCGGCATCCGGTTGGGCGAGAGCCTTCGCGATGGCATGACCGCCGTGAAGATCAAGCCGCGCATTCGCTTCGCGGTCGTTGGGTCTCCGGCCTATTTCAAGACGAATCCCGCGCCGCGAACACCTGCGGATCTTGAGAAGCACATCTGCCTGCAGAATCTTTACCCTAGCGGGGCGCGGTATTCATGGGGGTTCAGGAAGGACGGCAAGACAGTTGAGTTTCAGCCTACGGGGCCGATCGCGTCGGACGATCATGATCTTCTGATCTCGGCGGCACTGGATGGAGCGGGGCTCGCGTATGTGTGGGAAGCGAGAGCTGCCAAGGACATCAAGGATCGCACGCTCGTGCGGGTTCTGGACTCCTGGTGCGACTGGGAAGACTGGCTCTATATCTATTACCCGACGCGCAAGTATCTGTCCGCCGGATTGCGTGCCGTCATCAATTCACTTCGCGCTAGCTGACCAACGGCCTTTGGCCGGTTCACGCCCGGCCTCATCATTCGTGAATTAAGCTCAGCATCTTACCAACGATAAGTGAGATTATCTATCGTAATCGATGCGTGCATCCTCCCTTCATCGGAGTGAGGCGGCGCGAACAGCAAGGCCTCCCGGCAAACAAGGAGGTCCAATCATGATCACAACACAATCCGCTCAGGCAATCATCAGCGCTGCCGAAAAGCGCGCGGCGGAAATCGGCATCGCTGTAAATGTCGCCGTGCTCGATGCCGGCGCCCACCAAAAAGCCTTCTCGCGGATGGACGGCGCCGTACTGGGCGCCATCGATGTGGCGATCTCGAAGGCCCGCACAGCCGTCCTGTTTGAAATCCCGAGCGAAGCTGTCTGGGACTATTGCAAGCCCGGCGCTCCTGCGCCCGGCCTGGAGCGCAGCAATGGCGGGCTCGCCACTTTCGCCGGCGGCCTCCCGCTCCGCGACGCAAGCGGCGCAATCGTTGGCGCTGTCGGCATCTCAGGCGGCGCAGTCGATCAGGATCGCGACATTGCGGCGGCCGCAGCGGCTGCGTTCACCCGGTAACGCACGAACATCTCCAACCAACACAACCCACACATCAAGGAGTATCATCATGTCCAAGACAATTCTCATCACTGGCGCTGCTGGCGGATTCGGCAAAGGCGCAGCCATCGGCATGGCCCGGAACGGCCACAATATCATCGCCGCCGTACACGTATCATCTCAAGTGACGCCGCTGCGTGAAGAAGTGGCTCGCCTCGGTCTGGCGGACAAGATCCGCGTCGAGCGTCTCGATCTCACCGATCCCTACGACATCAAGCAAGCCCTGACCTGGGATGTCGATATCCTCTGGAACAATGCGGGCATGGGCGAAGCCGGTCCGGTCTGGGAAATCCCGGTCGACCTCGTGCGCAAGAACTTCGAGGTCAACGTCTTCCTGCCTTTGCAACTTACGCAAGGCTTCGTGCAACGCTGGGCCCGCGACGGTATATCTCAAGGCAAGAAGGTTGTGTTCACCTCGTCCATGGGCGGGCTGTTCACGCCGGCCAACTGGGGCACCTACGTCTCAACCAAGCACGCGCTCGAATCCATCGCCGAGGCCCTTCAGCAAGAGCTGGCCGCGTATGGCGTGAAGGTCCAGACCATCAATCCGGGCGCCTACTACACCGGCTATAACGAGACGATGGCCGACAATCCGTTCCGGTGGCTCGATGACAGCGTGAACTTCACCAAGCGCGCAGATCTGCGCAAGGGCTTCGATGATTTCTTCGCGACGCCCGAAGGCAGGATGGACGCTCAGGAGATGATCGATCGCATGATCGAGATCGTTCCGGCAGACACGGGCAAGTTCCGCAACGTGGTGCCGAAAGCAATCGAGGACATGCTGAAGTCGCACCAACTCGCCGCCTGGGAAAACCAGATCTGACCCAACAATCACGGGTGGGGCCTCTGTGCCCTGCTCCTTCAATCCTGGAGATACAGATGCTGACCAAACGCAACATCATTGCGGCAGCGCTCATGGCCGCTTTCGCAATCATCACACCAACGGAGACAGCTATGGCAGACGAACAAGTTTACGCTGCTGAAGACAACCGCGCGATCGTTACCCTGGCTTTCGATAACTGGGCGCGCGGCGAGGGCAATCTTTACACAGACCTTCTTGCTCCGGACGTTGTCTGGACCATCACCGGTCACTCGCTTGCCTCGCGTACCTATCCGAGCCAGGAGGCTTTCCTAGCAGAGGTGATCGGGCCGTTCGGACAGCGTATGTCGCGGCCGCTCGTTCCGGTCATCCGGAGCATGGTCGCCGAAGGTGACCGGGTGGTGATTCATTTCGACGCCGAAGGCGTAGCCCGTGAC
>JAIXVM010000321.1 GCA_027482995.1 Hyphomonadaceae bacterium
AGCGCATTCTGAAGCACTTGCAGGCGGAACAGCTCATCCTGCCGTGGCTCGTTGAAGATATCGCGCTCCACATCCAGCGCCGCTTGGTTCTGCGCCCGCTGAAGCCCGCCGGCCGCAAGCTGCGCCTGCGCGGAAAGGGCATGCCTTCGGTGCGCCAGGGCGGCCAGCAGGGCGACCTCTATGTCGAGATGTTCGTCGAGACCCCGCAGAACCTGACCGCCCGTCAGAAGGACCTGCTCCGTCAGTTCACGGAATGCTCCGGCGCGGACTGCCACCCGGAAAGCGAAGGCTTCCTCGGCCGCATCAAACGCTTCTGGGGCGGCGCAGACGGCGACGAGAAACGTCCGAGCTGAACGGCCGGACAAATCCTGGCCGGAATCCCTCAAAATTAACGTCAGATGAAGTTCCGGGCATCCCGTCTTGCGGGCGCCTGGACGCGTCCCATCTCTTCCGTGTGCGGACCGGGCCCCTCTGGCGGGCGGCGCTCTGAAAAGAGGCCAACTGCGATGTCGGACCGCATCGGGACTATACCGATGCCGGCTCGATGAACACATGCACCTCTTGCCGGCACGGATACTCCTGAAACCCATCAAGAGGAGAAAACCATGTCCGCCCACTTCATTCACGCCCTGGCCCAACGCCATGCGGAGATCGAACGCAAGATCGAGCAAGCCTTGCGATCGCCCGCGCCCGACTCTCTCTACATCTCGTCGCTCAAGAAGTTGCGCTTGGCGTACCGCGACCAGATACAGCAAGTGATCCGTGAAAAGCGAACGCGCGCGGCCGAGCGGCGAAAGTCGCGCCTGATGCCGCCGCCTCCCGTCGCGGGCGACACGGCCCAACTCAGCCAGGGGTTCTGATCATGGCGCTGCAAACTTCACCCATCGACGGCAAACCGATGCGGACCGTCCGGCGCTACGGGCTCGAGATCGACGTATGCCAGACGTCCGGCGGTGTCTGGCTTGACCGCGGAGAACTCGAGAAACTCGTCGAGATCATCCGGGACGACGCGAGCCAGGAAACGCCGTCGCGGGCGCGCTTTCACCGGCACGGCGATGATGACGAGGCCGAGGACGGGCTCCACCGCAGCCGGCGCGGCGACCGCAAATCGAGACTGCTGGACATCTTCGACCTGTGAGCATTCAGCCGCCGCCTCTCCCCGGAGGCGGCGGCCCTTACATCCCTGCATGTCAGGCATGCCTTCCGCATGGCCCTCTTGGGTCAACGACGCCTTTGACATCATTGAAATTTGTGCGCTTCTGAACGGGCGATGCGGACACGAACGAGCAAACCCGCCCTGACACTCGACTGGGCACAGACCTTCCTGCGCGAGGAAGCCGCGCGCATTGAAGTCGATCCGCTGACCAATTCGGTTTTCTCGCTGGCCCAGACCCTTTTCCGCAAACTGGAAGCGGGCGAGGTCAGCCTTCCGGACCTCTCGCGGCTCGCGGGCGACGTGCATCTCGCGCTGATCGAGGCACGGGCGGCGCAGTTCCGGGCGCAGCATGCGGGCGCCGATCCGGAGGCGGGATGGCGTCCGGTGAAGGCCGCACTGGCGGCGCTCAGCGCGCAGGGCTTTGACGCGTTCCGGGCAGCGGTCGAGGCCGATACCGGCGGCATCGTGTTCACGGCGCACCCGACCTTCGCCCTGCCCCGCGCGGTGCGCATGGCGCTCGCCGGTCACGTCGTGCGCCCGGACTCGGCGAGCCGGACGACGCTGAAAGCCCTGATCGAGACAGACGGGCGGCCGTGGAACCAGTCGATCACGCTGGAGTCCGAACACGAGGAAGTGCAGGACGCGCTTCGCCATGCGGCGGCGGCGCAAGGCGTCTACGCCGATCTTGTGCTGGCAGCGGCGCGCAAGGCCTTCCCGGACCGCTGGCGCACGCTGAAGCCCTACCTGCCGACGCTCGCCAGCTGGGTCGGGTATGATCTTGATGGACGTACGGACATTCCCTGGTACCGGTCGGTCGAGTTCCGGCTGGGCGAAAAGGCGGTGCAGCTCGCCCGCTATGGCGAAGCGCTGGACGCGATCCTTGCGGACGTGAAGGCACCGGCGGCGCTCGCCGCCCTGCCGAAACGGCTGGCAAAGGCAGCCAAGGCGGCGGAGGGCCATGCGAAGCGTTTCGGGCGCGACCTGACGCAGGCAGAGCATCTCGTCGAAGCGGCGAATGCGCTGACGGCGGACAGCCCGGCGAAGCTGACCGATGTCCGTGTCCTGACGGATATCATTGACGCGGCGCTCGGCGCGCTACCCGACGAGACCGCGGCGCAGCTGATGGCGCTGCGGGCGCAGATGGTGGCGCTGCAACTCGGCACGGCGCGCATTCACCTTCGGGTCAACGCCGCGCAGGTGCGCACCGTGATTGCGCGCGACCTTGGCCTTGAGACCGAGGACCGCGAACTCGGGCGGCTGGCGCTGTCGGAGCTGTCGCAGAAGGCGCGCCGGTCCAAACCGCTGGACGTGAACTTTGCCGACCTCGTGCAGGAACAGTCCACGGCGCGGCGCCAGTTCATGATGTGCGCGCAGATATTGAAACATGTCGATTCCGGCTCCGTCATCCGTTTCCTGATTGCCGAGAGCGAGAACCCTGCGACCGTGATGGGCGCGCTGTATCTCGCGCGGCAATACGGGGTGGACGGACAGCTCGACATCTCGCCCCTGTTCGAGACGCCCGAAGCGCTGGAGACCGGCGGCCGGTTCATCGAACGGCTGCTGGATGAACCGGAATTCCTGACCTATGTAAAGAAACGCGGATACCTGTCGATCCAGCTTGGATTCTCCGACTCCGGACGGTTCATCGGACAGGTCGCCGCCAGCATGGCGACGGAGCGGATCCACAACATCATCGTGCGGGCGCTCGCGGCGCGGCAGGCGGATGTCGCGCTGCTGATCTTCAATACGCACGGCGAATCCATGGGCCGCGGCGGATGGCCGGGCACATTCCAGCAGCGCTTCGACCATCTGCTGACGCCCTGGACCCGCGCGGGTGCCAAGGCGCGCGGCGTGGCGCTGAAGCACGAAGTAAGCTTTCAGGGCGGCGACGGCTTCCTGCATTTTGCCACGCCCGAACTCGCCGAGACGACCTTCGCGGCCTGGTGCGTCAGCCAGCTGACGCCGCCGGACGACACGGTCGACGACGCCTTTTATACGCGTACGGATCTTGTCTGGGACTTCTACCGCGCGCTGCGCGGCTGGCACGAGCGGCTGTTTGCGAATGCCGATTATGGCCGCCTGCTCGGCTCATTTGCCAGCGGCCTCGTGGTGCGCGCGGGCTCGCGGCAGAACCGGCGCGCGAGCGGGCCGATCGGTCCGGCCTCGCTGCGCGCGATCTCGCATAACGCCACGCTGCACCAGCTCGGCATTCCTGTGAACACGGCGGCCGGAATCGGCTCGTCCCTGCAACGCGAGACCGAGCGGCTCGCCGCGCTGGTCAGCGAGAGCCCGCGGATGCGCAGCCTCATCCTGCTGGCAGCGCACGCCCGGCTACGCACCAGCCTGCCGGCGCTGCGCGCCTATGGCGCCCTGTACGATCCGGCGGTCTGGGTGGCGCATGCGCGCCTTGCGCCGCCCGAGAAGGCCAGCGCCTATCGCGCCGCCTATTATGTGCTGCGTACGGATGAAACGACGGCGGCGATCCAACGCATTGCCAGCCTGCTGTCGATCGACCTTGGCCGGTTTGACCGATTGCTGGCGCAGGTCGAAGGCGCGGCCGCCGTGAAGGAGCGCCATGAGAGCCGCCTCGAACTGCACGTGCTGCATGCAATCCGCCAAGCGCTAATTCTCAAGGCGGTCGCACTCGCGGGCAGCCTGCCGCGCATCTCCGAGCGACATGACACGAGCCAGCGGGATGTGATCCGCATGGTCTGCGACCTTCGCCTTGGCGAGGCGGCCGGCGTGCTGG
>JAIXVM010000186.1 GCA_027482995.1 Hyphomonadaceae bacterium
CAGCCGGCACGCGCCGCTGTTCGTCGAAGGCAAGGACCTAACGCCGGGCGTGACGCTGCACCTCGGCAATTGCTGCCGCCCGCTGCCGGGCGACCGGATCATCGGGGTGCAGGTGCCGGACAAGGGGCTGGTCGTGCACGTGTCGAGCTGCCCGCGGCTTGCGCAATATGACGACCAGCCGGAACTCTGGCGCGACCTGAAATGGACAGAGCTTGCGAAGACCGGCGCTGTTGCGGTGGGTCGTGTACGGATCAACGCGGCCAACCAGCGCGGCGTGCTCGCCAAGCTCTGCTCGGCGGTGGCGGAGTCCAGCGGCAATATCGTGGGCATCTCGACCAGCCTGCGCCAGCGCGATTTTATTGAACTGATGATGGATATTGAAGTGGAAGACCTGAAACGCCTGACCCAGATTCTCGCCGCGCTGCGGTCACTGGCCGTGGTTGACCGCGCCGTGCGCGACCAGGAGGGCCAGGATGACCAGTGACGATGTGCTAGACGTTTTCCGCGATGCGGGCGCGCTGCTCGAGGGGCATTTCATCCTCTCGTCCGGCCGGCGCAGTCCTGTTTTCCTGCAGAAAGCGCTCGTCTTTTCGCGGCCGGACCTGTCCGAGACACTCTGCAAGGCGCTGGCAGCGAAACTGACGGCGAAGTTTGGCAAGATTGATGTCGTTGCCGGACCGGCCGTAGGCGGAATAATTCCGGGTTACGAGATTGCGCGTCATCTGGGCGCACGGGCGATCTTTGCCGAACGTGTCGAGGGCAAGCTGGAATTCCGCCGCGGGTTTTCGATTGCGGCGGGCGAACGCGTGCTGATCGCCGAGGATATCGTGACGACGGGCCTGTCCTTCCGCGAGACCGTCGAGGCGCTGGCGAAGCTGCCCGGCGAAGTGGTCGGCGGGGCGTGCATCATCGACCGGTCCGGTGGCCGCGCCGATGTGGGCTGCGAGCTCGTCTCGCTCGCTCAGGTGAACTTCCCGGACTATGCGGCCGATGCTCTGCCTCCGGAGCTTGCCGCCATGCCGGCCGTGAAGCCCGGCTCGCGGGGGCTCGCCGGATGAGCGGCTTCCTGCGCCTCGGCGTCAATATCGACCATGTGGCGACCATCCGCAATGCGCGCGGCGGTCCGCATCCGAACCCCGTGCGCGCCGCGCAGATTGCGGAAGCCGCCGGCGCAGACGGGATCACGATCCACCTGCGAGAGGATCGCCGACATATCCGGGATGGTGATCTCGACGCCATCCGCGCGGCGACGCGCCTGCCGATCAATCTGGAAATGGCGGTGACGGAAGAGATGCAGGCGATCGCCACGGCGTTTCGTCCGCATGCGGCGTGTCTGGTACCGGAGCGGCGCGAGGAGCGCACGACCGAAGGCGGGCTGAATGTGGCCGGCATGCACAACCGCGTTGCGCCGATGGTCGAAGCGCTGCGCGCGGCGGGCTCGCGCGTGTCGCTGTTTATCGAGCCGGACCCGGTGCAGATCGCGGTGGCCGAAGTGCTGGGCGCGCCGGTGGTGGAATTGCACACGGGCCGGTATGCGGAGCTCTGGTTGGAGGGCGGCGCCGAAGCGGCTGCGCCTGAACTTGAGCGCTTGAGATTGGCCGCAGCGGATGCGCGCCGCCGGGGCATCGAGCCGCATGCCGGTCATGGGCTGACCTTTGACAATGTCGGCCCGGTGGCCGCGATTGAAGAGCTTGCCGAACTCAATATCGGCCACTTCCTCATCGGTGAGGCGATTTTCATCGGGCTCGACGCCGCAATCCGCGAGATGCGCCGGCGCATGGACATCGCGCGCGGTGCGGCAGCAGCGGCATGATCATCGGCATCGGCAACGACCTCTGCAATATCGAGCGCATCCAGCGCTCGCTCGACCGGTTTGGCGAAAAGTTCGAACGGCGCGTGTTCACGCCCTATGAGATCGCCAAGGCGCGCGGGCGGCGGCGCGTGGCGGAGACGTATGCGAAGCGGTTTGCGGCGAAAGAGGCTTGCGCCAAGGCTCTGGGCACGGGCGTGCCGCGCGCGGGCGTGCACTGGCAGCATCTGGGCGTGATCAATCTGCCGTCCGGCAAGCCAGGCTTCGAGCTGACCGGCGGAGCGGCGGCGCGGCTCGCGAAGCTGACGCCGCCGGGGCACAAGGCTGTGGTGCATCTGACCCTGACGGATGATCATCCGTGGGCGGAGGCTCAGGTGATCATTGAAGCGATCCCGGTGGTGCAGGCATGACGCCGGCACGTCCGAAACGCACGCGCCAGCGCGCGGCCGTCAAGGCCGTCCGGCCGGGCCTCAGCGACGCGGCGATCCTTGAAGCGGAGATCGCCTGCGGTCACCGGTTCAAGGACAAGGCGCTGCTGGTGCGCGGGCTGACGCATCCGAGCGCGGTGAGCGCGGCGGATTCGCTGCAGCATGCGAACCAGCGGCTGGAATTTCTTGGCGACCGCGTCCTGAATCTCTTGATTGCGGAACGGCTGATCGAGCGGCGGCGGAACGAGACCGAAGGCGACCTCGCGCCGCGGCTCAACCGGCTCGTCAAGAAAGGTGCGTGTGCGGAGGCGTTCCGGCATCTGGGACTGAACGCGTTTCTCCTGCTCTCCGATAGCGAAGTGGCGAGTGGCGGGCGCGAGCGGGAGTCGACGCTTGGGGATGCTTGCGAGGCGGTGATCGCCGCGATCTATCTGGACGGCGGCCTTGGCGCGGCGCGCAAGTTTGTCGAGAAGGCCTGGGCGCCGCAGTTCAACAGCGGGCCGGCTGAGACCAAGGATCCGAAAACCCTGCTTCAGGAATGGGCGCAGGGTCAGGGTCATCCGCTCCCGGACTATGTGGTCACCGGCCGGTCGGGCCCGGACCATGCGCCGGAATATGAAGTTGAAGTGCGCATCCCCGGGAACGGCGCGGCGGCGGCCTCGGGGCCGTCCAAACGCGATGCCGAGCGGCAGGCCGCGGCGCGCATGCTGGAACAATTGAAAGGGACTACATGAGCGAACAGGCCGTCACGCATGCAGGGTTCTGCGCCATCATCGGCGCGCCGAATGCCGGCAAATCGACGCTCACCAACCGGCTCGTCGGGCAGAAGGTGGCGATTGTAACGCACAAGGTGCAGACGACGCGCTTCCCGGTGCGCGGTGTCGCGCAGATCGGTGCGGCGCAGGTGGTGATCGTGGATACGCCGGGCATCTTCGTCGCCAAGCGGCGGCTGGACCGGGCGATGGTGAAAGCCGCCTGGGGCGGCGCCGACGATGCGGACGCCGTCGTGCACCTGATCGACGCCTCGGCCTGGGTGGCCGAGCATGAGGGCCGCACGAGCGGCGCGCAGCGCCATTCGATCGAGGATGACAGCCGGGTCATCCGCCAACTGAAGGAAACCGGGACGCGTGCGATCCTGGCGCTGAACAAGATTGACCTGTTCCCGCATGACCGCGTGCTGCCGGTGATGGCGAAGCTCAATGCCGAAGGCGTGTACGACGAGATCTTCATGATCTCGGCCGAGAAGGGCGACAGCGTCGAAAAGCTCGCTGCGGCGATTGCATCGCGGATGCCGGCAGGCGAGGCGCTCTATCCGCCGGACCAGATTGCCGATCTGCCGATGCGCGTTCTGGCGGCGGAAGTGACGCGCGAGAAGCTGATGCTGCGCCTGCACCAGGAATTGCCTTACCAGCTGACGGTGGAGACCGAGAGCTGGGAAGAGCGCAAGGACGGGTCCGTCCGTATACAGCAGGTCATCATCGTGGGGCGCGAGGGCCACAAGGCGATGGTGCTGGGCAAGGGCGGCGCGCAGATCAAGGAAATCGGGCGCCTCGCGCGTGCCGAGCTGACCGAGATGCTGGAGCGGACCGTGCACCTGTTCCTGTTCGTCAAGATCGATGAGCGGTGGCAGGAGAAGCGCGAGAATTACTCCGGGTTCGGCCTCGAATTTGATGTATGAACTGGTCCGATGACGGTATCGTACTCGGTGGCCGCCGCTTCGGCGAAGGCGGGCTGATCCTCGATGTGCTGACGGCCACGCGCGGGCGGCGTTCGGGCCTCGTCTATGGCGGGGCGTCGCGCCGGCGGCGGGCGCAGTTTGAAGCGGGCAATACGGTGGCGCTCAGCTGGAGCGGGCGGTTGGATGATCAGCTTGGGCGATTTGATGTGGCCGAAGCGCGGCGTGACCGGGCCTCGCGGCTGCTGGAAGATGCACCGGCCTTGTCGGCAGTGGCCGCCATCACATCGATCCTGCGGGCCAGCATGAACGAGGGCGATGCGGCGGGGTCGAACCTCTACGAGGCGACGGGATTGTTGCTCGACGAGCTGGAGCATCCGCATATCTGGCCGGCGCTGTATGTGCGGTGGGAACTCGGGCTTCTCTCGGCGCTGGGCTTCGGGCTCGATCTTGAAGAATGCGCGATCTCTGGCGCAAATGACGGGCTGACGCATGTCTCGCCGAAGACAGGCCGGGCGGTGCGCGGCTCGGAAGCCGAAGATTATATCGACCGGTTGCTGGCGCTGCCCGATTTCCTGCTCAGGTCCACCGCAGACGTGAAGCCCGGCGACATCGCCGCCGGACTCAAACTTACGGGACATTTCCTCGAGAACCGCCTGTTCGCCGCCGTTCATCGCGGCGTGCCGCCGGAACGGGAGCGACTGGTGCTCCGCCTGCTGAGTAAAGCCTAGGCTTTCGCGCTCGGTCTTGCGCCGGTGGCGGCAAACCAGCGGCCGACATTCTGGAACTCCGGGTTCAGCGGTTGGCCGACGGCGCCGCCGAAGGCGAGGAAGCAGAACAGCAGCACATCGGCGAGGGTGAACTTTTCACCGGCGACATAGGTGCGCGTGGCGAGCTGACCGTCGAGGAAGGCGAGGCCATCCTGCGCCTTGGCCTTGAGGCCCGGTGCAGCTTCCGGAAGGCAGCGCATCCGGTTCTGGAAAATCGGCAGGCCCTCGGAATAGCGAAAGCCGTTGGCGAGCGGTTCCATGATGTTGAGGTCGCACCACCGGGCCCAACGCCGTGTCTGGGCGCGCTCCTCGGGTGTCGCGCCAATGAGGCTGGCGCCCGGAAACTTTTCGTCGAGATATTCGCAGATGGCGGTGATTTCCGCGACGACGGAGCCATCATCAAGGACGAGGGCCGGCGACTGACCGGCGGGATTGGTCTTGAGGTAGTCCGCTTCGCGGTTCTTGCCCTTCATGATGTCGATGTCTTCGAGCGGCAGCGTGATGCCGCGCTCGGCCATGAACATGCGCACGACATGCGGATTGGGGCCGACGGAGTTGATGAGCTTCATGATGGTCCTCCCTGGACGTTTTGTTTGCCGTGATCCTGACGGGATGACGCAAGGGCTGGCAAGACCTGTTCATTCACAAGGTGTTCAGGCGGCGCGCAGAAATGTGGCGGCGGGGCGTTGATCCACATCAACATGAAAAGGCTGATCGAAATGAAGAAAATCATGACTCTTGCGGCAGGCGCCGCACTGACCCTGTCGTTGGCGGGCTGTATCGCCGTTGCGGACGGCGATGGTCCGTCGAGCGTTTCGGAGAACACGGAACTCGCGGTGCGCGTCTGCGGCGGCGAAGGCAATGTCGCCGAAGTCACCGATGACGGTTACCGGTGCAAGCCGCCGGCTGAATAACGCGCCGGGTGCATGACCCGAAGCCGGAAAGGTCTCTGCCTTTCCGGCTTATTCACACACCCTGTCGTCGCCCATGTCGAAGTGGAAATGGTCGGCATGGGCGGCGTTGTACTCCGGGCCGAGCGTGACGGAGAACAGGCGGCAGGCGCCCTTGTGCAGGCGTTTCAGGAATTCGCCTTCCGGCCCGCCATTATCCCAATGGGTTTTGACATTGATCAGGCGGCCGTCCGCGAGGCGGAAGCCGGAGATGTCGATGGCGTTGGCGGTGGCGTGCTCGGATTTGCGGTCGCCGCCGGCGATGTTGCGGCAGGAGAAGCTGCCATAGGTCTCGATCCGGGCGATCGGCGAGCCGAAGATTTCCACAGCTGCCGGGCGGGCGACGTGGCGTTCCCAAAGATACAGCGACGCGGTTTGCCAGCAGGTCATGTTGAGAGTGGCGGAATAGGGCGTCAGTGAGCGGTCCAGCGTCAGGGCATCATACATCCCGCAGGCGTCGCCTTTGGGGGAGTCGTCCAGCGGCGTGTAGAGCACGCCGGAGGCGTCCAGGGCGTCGAAACAGGCCGAGGCGTGGCGTTTCAGCTGGGTCATCTTGAAGTGTGAGGCTAGGCCCGGCTTGTCATTCAGGTCCAGCGGGGCAAACGGGTTGTGCTGCGGCGGCGCCAGCCACAGGAACAGGCCGACGACGAGCAGGGACGGCGCGACGAGCCCCAGCCAGTAGCGCCAGCGAATTTTCAGCAGTTCCAACCTTGTCATTTCCTTAACCAAAGGCCGCTTTCTGTTAACCTGCGCGTATCGGTGAGTCGGAGACGGTTCTGGCCCGCCGGTGGCACAAGAATGTGGCACGAACTGCAAAGAGACCAGAATGTCGAAACGTGGAACTGAGCCGCCGGAAGACCGGATCATCAACGAAACGATGACCGAGGCGCTCTCCAAGCGCTACCTGGCCTACGCCCTCTCGACCATCACCGCCCGGGCGCTGCCGGATGTGCGCGACGGCCTGAAGCCGGTTCAGCGGCGCATCCTGTACGGCATGCGCGTTCTGCGGCTCGACCCCGAAGGCGGCTATCGCAAGTGCGCCAAGATCGTCGGCGACGTGATGGGTAACTATCACCCGCATGGCGACAGCTCGATCTACGACACGCTGGTCCGCCTCGCGCAGGATTTCAACGTGCGCTATCCGCTCGTCGATGGGCAGGGCAATTTCGGCAACATCGATGGGGATAGTCCCGCCGCCTATCGCTACACCGAAGCGCGGATGACGCGCGCGGCCGAGCTGATGATGGAAGGGCTCGATGAGAACGCCGTCGATTTCCGCCCGAACTATGCCGAGAATGATGAGGAGCCGGTGGTTCTGCCGGCCGGGTATCCGAACCTGCTGGCGAACGGCGCGACCGGCATTGCTGTCGGCATGGCGACGTCGATTCCGCCGCACAATGTGGCCGAGGTGATCGATGCGGCAAGGTTCCTGATCGAGAAGCCGAAGGCGACGACGGCGGAGCTCATGGACTTTGTTCAGGGTCCGGACTTTCCGACCGGCGGCGTGATCGTCGAGGAACGCGCCGCGATGCTGGAGGCGTATGAAACGGGCCGGGGCAGTTTCCGGATGCGCGCGCGCTGGCAGGTCGAGGATCTCGGGCGCGGCATGTACCAGATCATCGTGACCGAGATACCGTATCAGGTGCAGAAGTCGCGCCTGCTCGAGAAGCTGTCCGAACTGCTCGAGGCGAAGAAGGTTCCGCTGCTCGAAGACGTGCGCGACGAGAGCGCCGAGGATGTGCGGCTGGTGCTGGTGCCGCGCGCCAAGACGGTCGAGGCGGACGTGCTGATGGAGAGCCTGTTCAAGCTGTGCGATCTAGAAACGCGCTTCAGCCTGAACATGAACGTGCTGCACAAGGGCG
>JAIXVM010000198.1 GCA_027482995.1 Hyphomonadaceae bacterium
ATTTCCATTGGTTCCGGTCGCGCCAGCCTGGCGGACGGCTGATGGTGCCGGGGCACGGGCGCCAGTACTACCGCCTGATGGATACGAACGCTGGTGCGCAAGGTGACGGCCTGCCTTCCTGGCCGATCAGCGCGAATGACCTTGAAGCGTCCTATCTTTGGGTCGAGCGTGCCCTTCGTCTGCGCGGCAGTCCTGGTGACGTGCCCGTCGAGCTTACAGAAATCCTCGAGCCGACGGCCACAGAACAAGAAATCATGCGCGTGTTGCGGACACGCCGGCCGAAAGCGACGCCGGTTCTCGGATCGCACGCTCCGCCTGCGGCCTGGTTGGACATGGCCGATGCGGCGGGCCAGCTGACCTGCCGGGCGGGCGCGGTCGTCCGGCGGGTGCAGGTTGGCAAGTCGGGCCGGGTCGAAGGCGTCGAATGGTATGATTGCGAAACACAGCAGGTGAGGTCGGCGTCAGCGCCCATCGTGTTCCTGTGTGCATCCGCAATTGAATCGACCCGCATTCTGATGATGTCGGCCGGCCGGCCAGGCGCCGAAGCCGTGGGCATGCATTCACCCGCGCTCGGCCGATACCTCATGGACCATGCAAAGATCAGCGGCGGCGGCTTTTCGACGACCCTGCCGGGAATATCAAAGCAGAAGGATGAGCCTGGCCGCAGCATTTACGTTTCGTCGGCCGGCATTCCCGAGGCGGCGTCCTGGCTGCAGATTCACCTCCATCCAAAATCGCCCTCGGAGCTGCGGGTCGATATCCTCTCGTTCGCAGAAATCCTGCCCGACGAGAACAACCGCGTGACGCTTCATCCCTCGCGCGTCGATGCGTTCGGCATGCCAATGCCGCATATCCGGTTCCGCTTCAGTGACGCGCAGCATGCGCTCGCTGCGAAGCAGATCGAAATTGTCCGGCAGATCTGTAGCGATCTCGGGCTGAAAAATGTCGAATGCAGCCCCAAGCTGGCCCCGCCGGGTACGGCCATCCACGAAACCGGCACCGCGCGGATGGGCAATGATCCGGCGACGTCCGTGGTGGATCCGAACAACGAGTGCTGGGATGCCAAAGGACTCTATGTGACGGATGGGGCCTGTTTCCCGCGCGTCGGTGTTCAGAATTCAACGCTTGCCATCATGGCCCTGACGGCACGGGCGGCGGTTCATGCCGCCGGGTCGCCCGTTTCAGAAGCCATGGCGGACACGTTGGCGAACCAGCGCGTATCTCAGTAACCGATTGTGGCCGGCGGGATACGCTGCCCAGCCGCCATCCCATGCCTGATCCCCGTCGTGCGTCCGCGCGACGTTACACATCAGAGAAACGTGGCGACGGCAGCGGTGCAATCCGGAAAAACGAGGGGCTTTCGGATCAGCCCGCCGGCGCTCACGCCTTGACGAGGCCGATTTCGCGGAGGCGTTCCATGAGGAAGTCTTGCGCGGTGATCGGCGGCTCGGCTTTGCCGCCTTCGGCGAGGCAGCCGGGAAGGGCTTCAATGCGGAAGTCCTGGTTGAAGTGCAGGAAGAACGGCGTGGAGTAGCGCGGGAACTTAGAGCGCTCCGGGGACGGATTGACCACGCGGTGCGTCGTGGAGGGCAGGATGCCGGCCGTGTAGCGTTGCAGCATGTCGCCGCAATTGATGACCAGTGCGCCGGGCGGCGGGTTCACGGCCAGCCATTTGCCGGACCGGTGCATCACTTCGAGTCCGGCTTCTTCAGCGCCCAGAAGTAGCGTGATGACGTTGATGTCTTCATGGGCGCCGGCGCGGACCGAGCCTTCCGGAGGCGGGTCCATCTGCGGCGGATAGTGCAGCAGGCGGAGGATCGAATTGCCGAAGTTCACCTTGTCCGCGAACCAGGTTTCCTCAAGATTCAGGTGCAGGGCAACGGCCTTCAGGAGGTCTGCACCGAACGCATCCAGCGCTTCGTACAGCGCGCGTGTGGCCCGGTCGAAATCCGGCACCTCAGTGACGGCCGGCGTATCCTTCATCGACGCGCGATAGGGCGACTGCGGCGGCAAGGCGCGTCCGGTGTGCCAGAACTCCTTGAGGTCGGCCTGCGCCTTGCCCTTCGCGTTTTCGGTGCCGAACGGCGTGTAGCCGCGCTGACGGCCGCCGGGGGCATCGTGGTAGTTTTCCTTTGCGTCGGCCGGCAGCGCGAAAAACGCCTTCGTGGCGGCGAGATTGTCGTCGATGGCGCGCTGCGGGACCGGATGGTCCGTGATGACGGCAAATCCGGTTTCACGGAAGGAGCGGCCGAGGGCCGCAGCGAAGGCCGCCGGGTCCGAATGCCAGAGCGGATACGGGATCGGTTCGAAGTATTGGGTCATGGGATCAATCTGCCAGAAGCTCGGTCTGACAGATAGGGGGCTCGTCAAAGCCGGGCAAGTTCAGCGGTTGCCGCCGCCCACATCGTAGAAGATCGAGAACTGGACCGGCAGACCGTTGCGGATGAACTGTTCGACGAACTGGTTCTGCTGTGAAATCCGGGTGCGCGGCACATAGACCACATCAAACCGGCGCAAGGGCCCCCACGTGGCCAGCGACGGGTCGTTCAGGCCGGCGCGTACGTTGATCAGCGCCGAGCTGACTTTGCCGCCGGGCAGGCGCCGGATGAGGATGACATCCTGTGAAGAGGCGTCGCGGGTCATGCCGCCCGCCATCAGGATGGCCTGGAGGGGATCGATCTCGCCGGGCAGGTCGAACATGCCCGGCTCACGCACTTCACCGCCGACGAACACTTTCTGCGAGGCGAATTCAGTGGCGACGATGTCGAGATCGGGATCGAGGAGTTCGCCGGCGAGCGCGGTGCGCAGGTCTGCGGCGAGTTCATCGGGCGTGCGGGCCATCGCCATGACCGGCTCGGCCAGAGGCATGCGGACGCGGCCGTCGGGTGCGACGATGAGCTCGCGGGAAAGCTCTGGCGCGGTGTGGACGATGACTTCGATCTTGTCGCCGGGGGCCAGCATGTAAACCGCGGCGGGCGTGTCCGGACCCGACCAGAGATCTGCCTTGAGGGCGGCGTCACCTTCGGCCGGCGCGGAAGCGCAGCCGTTCAAGCCGAGTGCAAGGACAGAGGTGGCCAGGAGGATCGGGAGACGGGCGCGCATGGGCCGTGGCTTTCCTGCATATAGGCAAATGCAATTTTTGCTGAGCTGAGAGATCGGCGTTAATGATTAAGGAAATATCAAACCGGTAATGCGAATCTTGAACGTGGAATTCATGGATGTCAGGACCCGATATGCCGCAGGCGGATGATGAAACGAGCGGTACGGCGCCGCCGGCAGGACGGCGTGCAGGTCTGGTGCGCCCCAGCCTGAGCCCACTTGATCTGGCGGTGCATTTCTGGCGTGCCCGCTGGCTCATGATCTCGGTGTTCGTGCCGATCTTCGTGATCGGCCTGGCGCTCGCGATGTTGCTGCCGCGGAGCTACACGTCGACGTCCCGTCTGTTGGTCTCGCTGGGCGACGAGTATGTGTATCGCCCGTCGGTGGGGCAGGGTAGCGCGGCCAGTCTGGTCTCTCCTGAAATCGAAGCCCTGGTTCAGTCCGAGATTTCCCTGCTGACGAGCCCGGTTGTTGCCAAGGCGGCGCTTGAGAAAGTGACGCTGAAGAAGGCCTATCCGGCGCTGGCGCGCAGCTGCAAGCCGGAGATGTGCGAACGGATGGGTATCGCCGCCGTTGCCGAGGATCTGAAGGCTGGCGGCGCGCCCAAGAACCTCGTCATCGTGGCTCAGTTCGAGCACAAGGATGCCGCGATCTCTGCAGAGATGCTGAATGCCATTGTCGACGCTTACCTGAAGTACCGGGCTGATGTGTTCACAGACAACCGCACGGACAGCTTTCGCGAGCAACGCGAGCGCTTCGAGCGCGACCTCGCCGCTGAGGATGAAGCGATCCGGACCTATCTGCTCGAGAACAACCTGACCAACCTTGCCGCCGAGAGCGAAACACTCCGGCAGCTTTACCAGACAGCCAGCAGTGAGCTTCTCAATACGCAATCAAAGTTGCGCCAGTCCGAAGCTCAGCTCTCGAACTATCGCCGGCAACTTGAGTCGATCACGCCCGAGCAGGACCTGTTCGTGGATGATTCCAGTCAGCAGACCTTGAGTGCGTTGAAACTGGAGCGTGAGGAGAAGCTGTCGCGGTACCGTGAAGACTCGCGCGTGATCCAGGAGCTGGATAAGCGGATTGCACAGTCGGAGGCGTTTTTGGAATCGCGTGAGGGACCGGGCGGCATTGTGCGGCGCGGGCCCAATCCGCTTTACCAGCAGGTTGAGGCGGCCATCGCGACGTTGCGCTCCGAGGTTCAGGCATTGCGCAGCCAGGAAACGGAACTCAAATCCCAGATTGCAGCCTTTGAAGTTCGCCAGCGGCGCATCGTGGAACTCGAGCCAAATCTGCAGGAGATGCAGCGTAGCCGCGAAGTGGCCGAGCGCGCGGTTCGGGCGTTCGCCGAACGCGAAGTGGAAGAACGCGCACGCAATGAGCTGACCCAGCACAGCGTCAACAATATTCGCCTGCTCGAGCCTGCGACTGTGCCGGTGAAGGGATCCAGCCTGAAGATGCCTGCAGCCATACTGGCTCTGCTGTTTGCCGGGTTCACCGCGCTTGTGGCGGGTCTGATGCGGACATTTACGCGGGCCGGTTTTGCGACGGCCGGCTCGGTCGAGCGCACGCTAGGCCTGCCGGTCCTTGCCACCATTCAGAAGTACTGAGTTTAGTTCGATATGCGTGACCTCCGAAAAGATGTTGCAGACCTGTGGCGGACGGCTTCGCGGCTGACGTCCACGCGGGGTGGTGGCCGGGTGATCCTCTTCATCTCGGCTCATTCCGGGGAAGGCACGAGCAGCATCGCTGCCTCTTTTGCGCTGATTGCCGCGAACCGGTCAGCGAAGACAGCCTGGCTGGTTGACCTGGACGTGCGCAAGAACCCTCAGTACACGGCGTTTGCGCAGGGTACGATCAAGGACGTCGCACGCCCGGGGCATGCGCTCGACGCATCGCTCGGCGCGGAGCAGATCTATTCGATAACCGGCCACGAGAGTGAGCCCGCTTACGGAAAGCTGCTGAACGCGCATCAGATCGAAGGGCTGCGCCTGCTCGTCACGCATTTCCGCAATGACCGGCTGACGCAGGGCCAGAAGGTTCAGCTGCGCACGGGGCCGGGTTGGTGGATTGCGTTGCGCGCGGCTGCGGACTGGATCGTGGTCGATTCGCCAGCGACGGACCGCACCCGTGCTGGGCTGGCCTTTGTTTCGCAGGCGGATGGCGTGGTGCTGGTCGTCAAGGCGGACGAGACGTCCGCGGCCGATGTCGCGGCGCTCAAGCAGGACGTTGAGCTGCACGGCGGGCAAGTCATCGGCGTCGTGATGAACCGCATCCAGGACGATGCCCTGATCGCAGCCCGCTTCGAGAGACCAAACTAGAGCTGCGCGGCGCCGTAGAAGCGGAACCGGACCCACCAGACCAGTTTGCCGAGCCCGCGGACTGCGCGGTCAAGATGCCAGGCGCGGTTCGGGCGGCGCGTGATCCATCCGGCAGCGTAGAGCAGGCCGTGTGTGATCAGCTTGTAGACGCCGACGAGCATCCAGAACCCTACCTTGAACCAGTTCACCGGGTTCTCCTGGCGGGCCATCGTGATCGGACCCTGACCATACCCGAGGGCGCGGCGGAGCGTGTAACCGAGCTGCGCACGCGAAGGCGGGACATGTTCCAGCACCACCGCTTCGGCGCACCACGCGAAGCGTCCGCCGGACTTTCGGACGCGGCCGAACAGCAGGTCGTCCTCGCCGCCGGTTTCATTCATGCGCGCATCAAACACCGGTCGCTCCGGCGGAATCAGCGTCATGTCGATGAAGGAATTTCCGCAGCCGTAAGACGTCTCGGTATAGCCGGTCGCGCCGAGTTCGGGGCGGCTGAAGAAGGCGCTGAGATAGGCGGTGTGTTCGCGGGCGCTTTCTGGCAGGGCGGCGCGGACGGGACCGAACGTGACGGCTGCCTGATAGCGCGCCGCGCAGGCGAGCATCGATTTCAGCCAGTCCGGTGCGGCCGTCTGATCATCATCGAGGAACGCGATGTAGCGCGTGCGAACCTTGTCCGCCGCCGCGTTGCGGGCGTTGGCCACGCCGGCCTTCGGCTCGTGCAGATAAACCAATATGATGTGGGGCGGCAGCTGCGCTGTGAATGCGTCTACGGCAGGCTTCGCGCCGGCGCCGGGATCGTTGTCGACAACGAGCAGGTCAAACGGAGGGCATCCTGTTTGAGCCGCGACGCTCTCCAGAGCGCGCGCGAGGCCCTCGGGGCGCCGGAATGTCGGGACCACCACTGTCACGTCCGGCGTCATGCCGCTCATCGCGCGGGCTCGATGTAGGGAGCGTAACACGCCGCGCGGTAGACCTTCAGCGCGAGAAGGCGCAACCGGATCGGCAAAAACGCTGCGGCGGCTATGGACCGCGAGGCCGGCGCCAACAGCGGGACCCCTTTCGCTTTGCGCGCGGCTTTGAGCAACGGCATGCGTTCGGCCGCTTCGGGGTGACGGCTCACAAGCCGTGCGAAGTTCGGACCTGACGTCCCGAACTTGCCCAACAGCTTGGTATCCGGTTCGAGACCGAGATGCGTGGCCGTATTGTCGATGTGCTTAATCGGATAGGCTCCGTCGACGCGCAGGCCCCAGTCCACGTCTTCCCAGCCCCAGCCGGTGAAGCCTTCGTCAAAGGGGACCGCCGTCAGCACATCCCGGTGAACAAGGATGTTGGAGCTGAAGGCGTAGCGCCCTGGATCGGTGCGCCGGGTGCTGGCATCCACACAGTCGGACGCCTGCGCCTGCGCATAGTGCAGCTGGTTGTTATGCTCCGGCTTGACCTGCTGGAGCGAGAAGCCGCCCGCGATCAATGCCGGACCCGCCGAATCCGCAATGGCCGCGAGGTAGCGCTTAAGAAAGTCCGGCTGATCGGGCAGCATGTCGGCGTCGATCATGAGCAGCCAGCTGACCGGGGCATGGGTGACAAGCCAGTTGCGGGCGAAACTGCGACCCTGGTTGCGGACCGCCACATGCATCAGGCTGGGGCCGGGATAGACTTCCAGCGCATCGGTATGCCGTTGGACCAGCTGGGGGTCGGCTGAGCCATCATCGTACAACATCAAGGCGCAGTTTGACGCTTCTGGGAGTGTCGCCAGCCGGCGGATCAACGCACTTGCATCATCCCGGTAAGACGGGATGCAGATTGCCAGCTTGGCATCAGTTGGCGCGTCCTGCGGGATCATGCTTGCGTCCTAGCGCGCCCGGTTGCGGTCGCCAAGCAGGCAAGGTGCGGTCATGATCATGATGTACAGGTCGAGCCAGAACGAGCTGCGGTTGACGTATTCAAGGTCGAGCCGGATCCGGTTGCGAACTTCTTCCTTGGAATGCACCGGTCCGCGCGAGCCATTGATCTGGGCCCAGCCGGTGATGCCGGGCTTGACGCGGTGGCGATGCGCGTAGTCC